>DQLG01000072.1 GCA_015660315.1 Candidatus Latescibacterota bacterium | reverse complement strand
TTCCATCACACCCATGCGCGGCGAAGACCTCGTCCCGCCCGCTCCATTCGTCTCCTGCCGGATCCACTTCAATGCCAGCCATCGCGAGAAGAACAGGACCGATCTCCATTTACTGGCACAGACCATCGACTTCGCCACCGGCATCGAATCGCCCTGGAGCCCAAACCAGCATCGGCACCCTGGTCATCGTATCGTCCATCGTCCATTTTTGACTGTGACCATGGTCGGTGAGACAATCGCCATGATCTGAGGTGAACACGACCACCGAGTTATCGAGATATCTGCGCGCTTCCAGTCTCCCGAGAATCTCGCCGACCTTCTCGTCGATCATTGTGACATTGGCCAGATACCAGGCCCGTTGCCGCTTGCGATCTTCTTCGCTTTGATTCACTTGATGCACCACCGAATCGCGATCGACTTCTGTGTTGTGCTGACGCATCGTTTTGAACAGTGGCGACTGACCGGCCAAATCCCCTTCACTAACCTCATCAATCGGTAAGTCTCGCTCGAGGGCTTCAGCATACCGAGGCACCGGGTCATACGGCGGATGAGATCCGGGAAAGCCGATTTGCAAAAATAACGGCTGGGTCTGCGGATGCAAATTAAGCCACCATTGCGCCATATCGCCGACCTAAGGCAGGCACCCCAGCAGAAAGCCTAACGCGATTCGCACATTAACTACGGGCTGCGTTTGGGGTTTTATTCGCAAGGGGGAATTAGTAATCTTCGGCCAATGGTTGACGGGTTAATGTATTGGTCTGCTATAAGCCTTAAGCAGCACTTGTGATATCCGGAGAACGGCCTGATCGTCTGGCGAATCATTAACGAGTCGCGTGCATAAGCGGACCGCCTCAATATGGAGGCCGCGGGAGAACAGCAGGGCACATTCTAGTAAACGGCTACCTCTTGTCGAATGCACCTGCTTCTGCAGCTTCACCGCATAGCCCAGGGCCGAGTTATCGCTGGGATTGTTTATGAGATAGTTGGCTAACGTGATTGCGGCGTCCGATTGTTGACCGGCATGGTAGGCGAAGAGACTTTGGACCAAGGTCTCGCCAATTGCGCCGTAGGGCGACAGAAGAATTAATTCGCGTTTATGATGTAGGAAGATAATGAACTTGAAAATTGTGACAAAGTATAGCCGACGGTGGTTCGGTTGGCATGTCACAGGAAAAGGCTATTGACTTTAAACCCCGTTTTTAGCTGCAAGACCACCCTGCAGCGGATCTGTAACTATTGCTCGGAGTTGAAGGCTTTCACGCCCGGCTATTCAACCATAGCAGATATCGACCACTAGATCTTGCCTCCCGTCGTTACGTGTCAGAGGTGATCCGCTTCGACGAACAAGGGAGACACTCCGCAGCGATAGAATCCTATAGGCAAGCACTGGGGTTTGATCCGAACAGCGCCATAGCCCGCGTCAACCTCGGATGGCGTTATTACACCGGGGAATAGTATGAGGAAGCTATTGCAGAATTCTTATAAGTCGAAGATAGCGAATACCGCAGAATAGCCCTATTCAATCGGGGTTTGGCTCAATTAACCCTTGGTTCAACAGAAAAAGCTCGTTTAGCCTATGCGGAGACCATCGAGGAATTTGGCACCGAGGAAGGTGCCCGCATTGGGGCGGATGACGATTTAGCGAACCTGATCCAAGAAGGAACCCGGCCTGCTGCTACGGCACGCACGGTACTCGAATGCTATTGGCTGAATAGACTAGCTATCGAGGAATTGGAACAAAAGGAAATTGAGCTGCATTTATATCTGCCTCGCCCCCATATCAATACAACCACTAACCCTTCGCTTGCTCAGCGAAATGTGGACAATGCGGCATCAAGGCACATTCATCGCAAAGCGGTTTGCGCGCCTTGCACACATAGCGACCATGTAAAACCAAGCGCTGACCGAAGGCCGTCCATTGATCCTCAGGCAACAACTTTCCCAAGGCCATTTCAATTTTGACCGGGTCCTTTTCCTTTGTAAGCCCCAACCGATGACTGACCCGCCCGACATGGGTATCGACCACAATGCCTGGCACGCCGTGAATATTGCCGAGGATAACATTGGCGCTCTTGCGGCCAATTCCCGGCAATCGGGTCAAAGCGTCCATCGAATCGGGGACCTGCCCATTGTGGTCGGTTATAATCATCTGCATCGCCGCCTGGATATTCTTAGTTTTTTGCCGGTAAAAACCCGTCTGGCGAATATCCTCTTCCAGCTGCTCAGCTTCCACCCCCGCATAATCTTCTGGCCGGGGGTATTTTTCAAATAGCGCCTTGCTTACCTCATTGACTTTAACATCAGTGCATTGCGCCGAAAGTACGGTGGCAACCATCAATTCAAGGGCGTTTTCATAATCGAGTTCGACTCGCGTCTCCGGGATACTTTTTTTCAATTCCCGACAAACGAGCTTAGCCTGGCTACTCCGCGTTTGCCCACTAAAAACTCCTTTTGCATCACCTTTTTCACGCCCCATTTTACACACGACGCCCCCAGCGATGGTTTCTTCCCTTCCAGCTAAATAACCCCAAGATGCCCAAAGTGCCCACGACAACGACATGCAACGGTTGCAGCAAAACCCAAAAAAGAAAATAGCGATATAATTCCCTGCGCCCCGCCAAGGTAACACCGCGGCTAAAAGCGGCAAATTCAGCAACGGTTTTAACGGCAACCGCCCCCAAGAACAACGGCATACTCAATAGTCCGACCGTCAAAAGTACGGGAGTAGCCAGCAGCAGGATGCTCAGCAGATAGGTAATAAGCATATGGGCAAAAAAGAGCGGATCCAACCCAGAGAGGACCGTGGCATTGGAAGCCCAACGACTGCGCTGGCGCAACAGTGCGCGCCAAGACTCGGCGACAGGATGCTGCGCAAATGTCGAATTATCGCTGGCAAATACAATCGACCATTTGCGTAAATTCCGCACCATTTGCAGCAGTAGCACATCGTCTCCAGAAGCCCGGTGCATGATCTTGTCATAACCACCAACCTCGAAATAGACCTCTCGCAGGAAACCTAGATTCTGGCCCGAGGCCGCCATCGGGTGCCCCCAACCGGCACTGCCCCAAAGACAGGTCATCAGGCTCGTAAAATCGACGGCCTCATAACCATGACGCCAAGTCTGGATATCACTTGCAGATCCGATTTGAGAGTAGCCGATAACAAAACCTACCCCTTCCCTAAAATGGGCAACCATACCACTGATCCAACCCAAGGACACCAGACAATCCGCATCCGTTGAGAGGATCACATCCCCCTTGGCCTCGGCGATGCCCAAGCTCAAAGCCGCCTTCTTGGATCCCAGCCCTTCGGTCTGTAATAGCCGAACAGAGACTGGGCTATCGAGATACTCACCGATAATACCGGCAGTATCATCGGTAGATCCATCATCGACGACAATCACTTCGTATTGCTTGTGGGGATAGTCCTGGACTAACAACACACTTAAACAGCCGGCAATACGCTCGGCTTCGTTGCGAGCAGCTACTACGACAGAAACCATCGGGACACGGTCTGTCGTTACATTCTTGCGACGGGTGCCCAAGACGAACCAGCAAGCTCCGAGAAAATAGAGTAAAACGAGTATTACCAACCCGACATCCAAGTAGGCCCCCGGCCCTTCGAGAGCGAACATCGTCCGGGTCTAACCCCTAATTTCCTTGACATGTGAAAACATGCCGCGATAACCTTCGGAACAATTGCGACACATATCGACGCCGTTGCGATCGGCGAGAATTTTTTGGCGGAAGTCCATATAGGTCCTGCCTTGCCAAATCTCATCAAAAGATCCGTCTTTGAAGGCCTGGCCCATTTCAAAGTCGACATCCTTGTCGAAGCAACAAGGAGCAACGGCCCCATTCCAGTTGACCATCGAGCTATACCACAAAACTTTGCATCCCCTGGCGGGTTGTCCCTTGACGAGCAATTCCCCTTCGCTCTCTTCATAACGACGGAAGCGTTCTTCTTCGGGCAGGAACTCCTCGGCGTCATCGGCACTATAGACCTGGGCTGTCTTAACCAGGAATTTGTCGACCCGTAGCCCTTCGGCTAATGCTTCGGCCTCTGCCAGATCTCCTTCATTGTGCTTCATTACGATGAACTGTAGATTGATTAATGGTGTTAAGGAACGCAATGTCTCCTTCGCCTGAACCAATCGACGAACCCCGTCAAAGACGCGCTCGATCTGCCCTCCTACCCGGTACTTTTCATAAGTCTCCTGATCGACCCCGTCCAGCGAAACAATAATCTCGTCCAACCCCGATTTAACGATGGCCTGCGCTTGTTCGTCATTGCGTACAAAATGGCCATTGGTGCTGGTAAAGGTGAATATTCCCGCATCGTGCGCATAGCGCACCATCTGATTGAAACATTTATTGATATAGGGCTCGCCCTGATTC
>DQLG01000659.1 GCA_015660315.1 Candidatus Latescibacterota bacterium | reverse complement strand
GCGTGCGCACCTTCGAGCATGCGACGGGGCGTTGGAGCGATCCGGTCACGCTAGATGCGGGCGTTGATAACCATGCGCGCGCCGTATTGGCCATTGACGCTGATGGCGTGCTGCACGCCGTATTGGGTGGGCACGGCACGCCGGTACGCTGGTGCCATGCCTTGGCGCGCAACGATGTTGCAGAGTGGACCGAGCCGGTGCCGCTCGGCGTCGGCACCTATCCGGTGTTTCTCTGCGGCCCCGACGGGATGCTCTACCTGACGCTGCGTGGCAATGGCACCGAACGCCACGATCGCGGCGTCGATTTATATCGTCGTCTGCCCGGCGGCGAGTGGTTGCCGCCGAAACGCCTCGTCTCGCTCAGCGAAGAATACGGTCAGGTCTACGCCGCCTACCATATGCAGATGGACGCCGCACCGGACGGCACCTTGCACGCGATTATTGACTTCTACGAGGGCCAGGACGAATATGGCCGCGGTTTGCACCAGGCGACGTGTTATGTGCGCAGCGGTGATCGTGGCGAGACCTGGACGCGGGCGGACGGAGGGGTAGTGATTTTACCGGCTCGGCCTGAAGACTTAGATATCCTGTCGCGCAATACGCGCTCGCGCCACGAGCCGTTGCCGCCGCCCGAGATCCGCCAAGGCGGTATGGTGGTCGATTCGCACGGCCGCCCTTTTTCCTTTTATATCGACCACGGCGTGGCGCCTGGGCATTGCCGCATGGTGACGACCGATGCCGAAGGCTATTTGCAGCAAGTGCCGGTGAACGAGTATTGGGAACGCGTCTATCCCGATATGCGTGCGCTCGAATGCAGTGTGGTGTTGCGCGCTGATGACGCGCTGTGTCTCTTGGTCACGCTCACGCCGTTCAACGACGAATGGCAGCAGGGTAAACCAGTGCGCGAAATGCGCATGCGCGAACGACTAGATCAGCCGCTGATATGGCTATTATCTTTTGACGGCGGCGAGACTTTTAGCATGCGGCCTTTCTTAGAGCCGGGCCGGGCCTACAATTGCCCCAGCGTCGAAAAGGCGGTGGGCGTCAACGCCATCGCCGCAGATCGGCTGCCCGCGGTCCTCTACTTCGACGGCAGCAGGGAATATCCGGGCGGCGGTGACTATTACGAGGATGGCTGCAGTGTTGCCGAAATTCTGTCTTCAGGTGGCTTTCGCGCTAATAATGTTATCCTTGAGGGGTTGTAGTAGGCTGTTTTTGTTATAGGAAGAGTTGTTGAGGATTATAGCGCTGGGTGCGGGGGCTGTGGGGCTGACCGCGCAGGGTATTTGTTAAAGTCCTGTCCGGGCCTGCGCCACTTTTGAGTAGACGAAGACTAAAAAAGGTATAACAGATGGATACGGGTATTTCCGAACAGATGCTGGACGAGTACCGCCACAACGGTATCATAAAGGTCGAACAGGTGATCACTCGCGAAGAGGCGGCGCATTATCGCGAAGTGACCTTGCAGTTACTGGAGTCGACGCCGAAGGGGGGACCGGTCAACTACGCGAAGGCCTTCCATCAGTATGTCGATGTCTGGCGCGACAACGACATGCTGCAGTCGTTGACGCTGCATCCCAAAGTAGGGGCTATCGCGGAGCAACTGGCGGGGATCCCGATGCGGCTGTGGCATGACCACACGCTGGCAAAAGAGCCGTCGAAGGCGCAGCCGACGGCTTTCCACCAGGACCAGATAAAGTGGCCGTTTGCTAAGCCAAGGCACACGCTGTCGGCTTGGATCGCGTTACAGGATACACCCGTCGAGCGCGGTTGCATGTCGTTTATAGCGGGCTCGCACGAGGTGGAGGACTTGCCGAATATCGGTACCGGCGATCAGGAGCGATGGAAGGTCGAAAAACCAGATCTGGAGTGGTGGCCGCGGTTGACTGTGCCGCTTAAGGCGGGTGACTGCACTTTTCACAATGGCATGATTATGCATGCGGCGGGGGCGAATCTGACGCAGGAATGGCGGGTGGCACATGTGGTTATTTTAGTGGATAGGGAGGCGGCTTATAGCGGGCAAGAGCACGTAGTCACTGATTCGTTAGGGTTAGAGGCAGGGCAGCGGATGCCGGATGATCGCTTTCCGCCAGTTGAGAAATATAGCGTTAAGGGCTAACGCGAGAAGACCTCCCGGTGTGTTTTCGCCGGGAGGTTTTCTATTGTTCGTTTGATGGTGTACCCCGGGCGTGGTTCAGCGCGGGGATCTTTTCCCTATTTAAACTTCGGCAGCCACGTCCCGTGTTCCTTGATCAGATCGTCGCAGAGTTTGCGGATATCGTCGATCGAGAGTTCGGCGGCAGTGTGCGGGTCGAGCATAGCGGCGTGGTAGATATGCTCTTTTTTTCCGGTGAAGGCCGCTTCCAATGTGAGTAATTGGGTGTTGATATTGGTGCGGTTGAGTGCGGCCAATTGCTCGGGCAAGTCGCCGATATAAGTACCTTGCACACCGTTTTTGTCGACGAGGCACGAGACCTCGACGCAGGCGTTGGACGGCAAGTTGGTGATCAGACCATTGTTGAGCACATTGCCGCCGATGACGATGGGGTTACCCGTGGTGATGGCCTCCATTATATAGGAGCCGTATTCGTGGCCGCGTTCGTGGGTGAGCTTGTTGCCGCGCAGAGATTTTTTTTGCTCAGCCCAGCGCGTGATTTGCTTGATGCAGCGGCGCGGGTATTCGTCGAGTGGGATATTGAACTCTTCGATTAATTCCGGATATTGCGATTTGATGAAGTAGGGCACGTATTCGGAGAGGTGCTCGGAAGACTCGGTTATATAATAGCCGAAGTTGAGCATCATATAGAGGCGTACCATATCGAAGTTTTTGTCCGGCCCTTTGCGCCACTCGGCGAGTTTTTTGCGCGCGCGTTTTTTGATCTCAGGATAGAGGTCTTTACCGCCGTCGGTGATCTCCAATAGCCAGGCCATGTGGTTGATGCCAGCTATTTTCCATTGCAGGTCCTTGACCTCGTCGAGCATGTCGAGGTTGCGTAATAGGGTGGTGGCGCAGACCTGCACCGAGTGGCAGAGGCCGACGGTGCGAATCTCGGTTTGGCGCAGGATGCCGCCGGTCAGCGCGCACATGGGGTTGGTGTAGTTTAAGAGCCAGGCATCGGGGCACACTTTTTCCATGTCGCGGGCGAAGTCGAGCATGACCGGGAAGGTGCGCAAGACGCGGAATATGCCGCCGATGCCGATGGTGTCGGCTATGGTCTGGCGCAGGCCGTATTTCTTGGCTACTTCGAAGTCGGTGATGGTGCACGGCTCGTAGCGGCCGACCTGGATGGCGTTGACGACGAAATCGGCGTCAGTAAGCGCCTTGCGGCGTTCACGTGTGCCGTGGTAGGTCTTTATTTTAGCGCGGCCGCCGTTGATCTTTTTATTGAGGCCGCGGATGACGGCGGCGGACTCGCCAAGACGCGTTTTGTCGACATCGTAGAGGGCGATCTCGGAATCCTGCAGCGCGGGCGTGCACAGGCTGTCGCCGAGGATATTCTTGGCGAAGACGGTGCTACCGGCGCCGATAAAGGTGATCTTGGGCATGTCGGTCTCCTTGTGTGCCTATAGATGTGAAAATTGTTGTCGAAATCGATCTGCGCGGAGAAAATATAAGGAGTGCTTAGTTTTTGTGCAGTAGGCAAAAGGCATTGTTTAAGCTCGCGAGCTTGGATCCGGGGTTGGCGGTAGAGAATATTATTCGCGAGTTCGAACTGATGCCGCTTAGCGAATATATCGTTCGGGCAGAGCAAGCCAATGCGGCAGGCTGGGTGGATTAAGCGCTCTCGTCAATTAGTGCTTTAGCAAATTCATCGCATAAACCGTCGCGCGGTCGAGGTGGATCCGCAAGATGAACAGGCCCTCGCCTAGGTCGGCGAGCGATTTTCCCCGCCAGACGACCGGATGATCGAGTGCGTCGCCGGTGATCGGCTGCGCGTCTTCTTTTGTGAAGTCCTTAATGCGTAGCCCGCGCTCGGTGAGCATTTCAACGCGGATGCTGCCTTGCCGTGCGTCGGCGTTGAGCGTGATGGATTCGATCCGCGAAAGATCCAACGGTTTGAGAGTGACCTGCCCGATATGTTTCAGCGGTGTAAGCAGGGTTTGCTGGTCACTGCACTCGACGGGGCTTATGCCGGCGAAGCGCCCGCGCGGTATTGTAGCCAGCCCGACACCGCTGGTGAGTTTAGTGTCGTCGGCGCCGGTTGCGCCCTGGTCGTATCCGCCATAATAAAAGCGGATCTCGTCGTCGAGTATAATGGGTGAGGCATTGGTGAGAATGCAGCCAGCGTCGAAAGATTTAGGGTCCGGGCTGCGGGCGAGAAATAGCGCGTCACGGAAGGGGCGTATGAAGTTTAGCCCGTCGCGGCTGAGGCCGAGTTCGATGTCGATGACGCCGCCTTTTGTCGCGCGGTCGAGCACCTGGTTTAAACAGAAATAGGCGCCGTCGAGGTAGAAAACGGGCGCCGAGTGGAATTCCATATGCGGTGGGTCGTCATCATCGGGTGTTAGCAGCAACTCGGGCGTTGACCAGTGAACGAAGTCATTGCTTTGGGTGCGGGCCATGCCGTGTTTCCAGCCCATGCGACCGTCGGGCCCGTCGAGCCAACTCTTGCCGTACCAGGCCCAGACTTCGCGCTGTGGGTCCCAGAAGATATCGACCGTATCGGACATCGATAGCGGCACGTGCCAGGCCGGGCCGGTTTCTGGCGCGTGGGCGAGGGGCACAAGATCGCCGTGGTCGAAGTGGCCGACGGGGCTTAGCGGGGCTTGCGGGTGCTTTGTCCAGTGGATGCCGTCGGGTGATAAGGCCACGCATAAGCCAGGGCGGTCGGCGCCGGCGGCATCTACTGTAAAATCGAAATACCCCATTTTATAACGCTTGTTCGGGTCGGTCTCGCGTGGGTCGAGGACTACCGAGTTGGCATAGCGGATGGAGCGGCCGCCATTGCCGACGAGCACGATATTGGTGTCGGCAATGTCTTTGTAGGGAAAGAGCCCGAGGTTGGGTTTGCTCCAGGTGATGCTGTCGTCGCTCTCCGCGTAACAGACGAAGGTGTCGGGGGTGGGCGTGGGGTTCTGAATATTGCTGTAGGCCTGGTACCAGAGCTGATATTTACCGGTGTCCGGATCGCGGTAGACGCTCATCCAACCGATGGCGAGTTCCCAGGGGTGTGTCGCGGGGATAACCGGCTCGGTGCTGTGGCGGGTCAGCGGGTGGATTGTCCGTCGGGTGCCGCTGCGGTAGAGAATGTGGTGGTCGTCGACGAAGAGCAGCGCAGAGCGTGAATCTTGACGCACAAGGAAACCTCCGGTTTTTGGCTACCAGGATTGCTCATCGTCAACTTCCTGGAATTGTGGATGAGCCAATACTTTATTTTTTAGATTCCCCAGGATTTTTATACGGTCGCGGCCGGCACGCCGAGGTCGCGGGGGTTGCGCGGCCAGTGAAATTTCTGCTCGCCAGTGATCAGTGCGCGGTGCTCGTCCGATAGCGTCTGTGCGAAATCGGGGTCAGGATCGTAGCCCATCCAGGCTTGAAACATCGTCGGCATATACCCGGCGAGGATGAGCAACCGGTCCTTATCCGATTTGATGGTGCCGGCGGCGTGGATCAGGGATTAGTAGAATAGCAGGGTCGAGCCGGCGGGTGCTTCGACCTGGTGGATCATTGAAGGGTCGTCCATGGCGGCTGCGACGATGGCCTCCTGCGGCACATCGCTTGGGACTTTGTGTGTACCGGCAATCACGGTAGTGCCGCCGTCGTCGGGGCCGAGGTCGGTGAGGTTGGTGAGGGCTTTAATAAAGCTGAAGTGGTAGAGGCCTTTGTCGCGGTGGTCATAGG
>DQLG01000502.1 GCA_015660315.1 Candidatus Latescibacterota bacterium | reverse complement strand
GCAGATCGTCGAAGCCGAAATCGAAGAAGTCGACTACGGCCCCAAGGTAGAATCGATCGATGATATTGCCCACCGCACCACCCAGCACCAGGCAAAGGGCGAAACGCAAGAGCCGCTCGTCCTCGGTGAGAGTGCGATAAAGGTAGACCAACGCGCCCAGGGCAATGATCGACACCACCGTATGCAAGACTGGGCTGCCCAAATTCAGGCTAAAAGCCGCGCCCGCGTTGTGGATATAGGTCAGGCGGAAAAAATCGCCCAGCACCGGATCCGACTGGTATAGGCTCATCGAATAACGGACGATGAGCTTACTGGCTTGGTCGACGGCGACGGTCAGCGGTATGAGCCAAAGGAAGCTCAATCGAAGTCTGGCTCCTGGTCGCGCTTGGATTTGCAACTGATGCACTGGGTGGCCGTCGGTACCGCCTCCAGGCGCGCACGGCCGATCTTGCCTTCACAAATACGGCAGATCCCAAACGTGCCCCCTTCAATGCGCTGCAGTGCTTCGTGCAGATATTCGATATAATCACCGCCGCGTTGGGCCAGGAGTTGTGACTTTTCCTTTTCCATCGCATCGGTGCCGTGGTCGGCCATATGCAGCGAATAGGTCGAACGGTCTTCCGAGGTCATTTCTTTGCCGTTGTTACGCGAAGTGCTCTCGATCGACTCAATATCATCTGAGGTTTGCGAAAGTTTTTCGGCTACGAGATTCCTAAAAAAATCCAGATCTTTCTTGTCCATCTACCTCTACCTCTCTCCACAAATTTTATTATTCGTTTACAGATACCCGCAGGTTCACGCCCGGGCGATGGCGATGGTGCAGGCATAACCATTAACCTGCAATTCTTGTTGTAAAACCACCGAGGCGGGCAACGCCCCGGCCGACAATTCTAGCGTCAGCGTCTCGACGGCGATATACTCGCGGTGCTGCCCAATTGCTTCGAGCAGGCCGGCCTCACCCTGCACCCCGACCCGGATGCGGTCGGCAACCTCCAACCCGGCGTCTTTGCGCATGTTCTGCACACGGTTGACAATCTCGCGCGCGACGCCCTCGGCGACCAGTTCGTCGTCGAGCTGCACGTCTAAGCCCACGCCGAGATTGTTGTCAATGGCCACCACCACCCCCTCCTTCTCCCGGCGCTGCACCTCGACATCCTCAATGCCGATCTCGCCCCCGGCCACCACGATCTTGTCTCCGGCCTTGAGCATCTCGATCTCTTGCTGCGTCAATTCGCCAATCCGCTGCCCGACCTCTTTCATCTGTTTGCCGAAACGCGGCCCCAATACACGGAAATTCGGTCGGTACGACACCTCGCTGAGATCGGTCTCGTCCTCGACCATCACCACTTCCTTGATATTGAGCTCGTCGGCCAACAGATCGACCATCTGCCCCAACTCGTAGCGGCTGTGCTCGTCCGGCGGCAGCAGATAGAGGCTGCGCAAAGGCTGGCGTACTTTTAGATCGTGCTTGCTGCGCAACGAACGGCCCAAAACCACCGCCCTAGTCGCCAGTTCCATCTGTTCTTCCAACTCGGCGTCGCGCAAGGACTCGACAGCCTGGGGCATATCGCACAAGTGCACGCTGTCGGGGGCCGACTCGTCGACCCGGCACACCAGGTTCTGGTAGATGCTCTCGGTGATAAAAGGCAATACCGGCGCCAGCGCCTTGACGAAAGTAACCAACACCCGGTAGAGCGTGGCGTAGGCGGCGGCCTTGTCCTGGTCGTCTTCCGACTTCCAGAAACGACGGCGGCTGCGGCGGATATACCAGTTCGTCAATTTTTCGACGAAAGCCACCATCGCCGGCACCGTGCGGTAGAGCCTATAGGCCTCCATCTCGGTGTTGAGCTGGTGGATAAGCGTCTGCAACTCGGAGAGGATCCAGCGATCGAGGCGGTTTTGCGGAACCTCGTCACCGTCTTCCGGAGACCAGCCGTCAAGCGCGGCGTAGGTCGCGAAAAAACTATATGAATTCCATAATGGTATGATCACCGCGCGCAAGCTCTCCTTGATGCCGGTCTCGGTCATCCGCATCTCTTCGGCCTTGAGCGCGGGCGAGTTGAGCAGATAGAGGCGCAGCGCGTCGGCACCGTATTTGTCGATCATCTCGGTCGGCTCGGGATAATTCTTGAGCCGCTTGCTCATTTTGCGGCCGTCTTCGGCCAACAGCATGCCCGAAACGATGCAATTTTTGAAAGCCGGCTTGTCGAAAAGCGCCGCGCACAGCACGGTCAGCGTATAAAACCAGCCCCGGGTCTGGTCGAGTCCTTCGGAGATGAAATCAGCCGGAAAGTTGGCGTCGAAATATTCCTTGTTCTCGAATGGGTAGTGGTTTTGCGCGTAGGGCATCGAGCCCGATTCGAACCAGCAGTCCAAGACCTCGGGGATCCGCTTGAGCGTGCCGCGCCCGGTGGGGGAGGGGATCTCGACCAAGTCGATGATATGCTTGTGCAGATCGCCAACCTCGCTGCCGCACAAGTCCACCAACTCCTCCCGACTGCCGATGCAAACAGTCTCACCCGTCTCTTCATTGCGCCAAATCGGCAAGGGCGTGCCCCAATAGCGGTTGCGGCTGATCGACCAGTCGCGTGCGCCTTCGAGCCAGCGGCCGAAACGGCCGGCCTTGATATGCTCGGGGATCCACCAGATCTGCGCGTTGGCCGCAAGCATCTGCGGTTTGATCTTTTCGACATTGACGAACCAGGTCGAGATCGTGCGGTAGATCAGCGGCGTGTCGCAGCGCCAGCAGAAGGGGTAGCTGTGCTCGATGGTACTCTCGGCGAAAAGCTGACCGGCCTCGCGCAACAGTCGAATGATGTCACGATCGACGTCTTTGACGAAGCGGCCCTCGTAATCGGGCACCTCTGCGGTAAAACAACAGTCCTTGTCGATCGGCGAAACCAGCGGCAAACCCTCGCGCAACCCCAGCTGATAATCCTCTTCGCCGAAACCAGGCGCGGTGTGCACGACGCCGGTGCCGTTCTCAGTGGAGACGAACTCGGCGGCGACCACGCGGAAAGCGCCCTCTTCGGCCTTGTCGGCAAAATAGGCGAAGAGCGGCTCGTAGCGCATCTGCAATAATTCGTCGACCGGCTGCACGTCAACACTGGCGATTTCGTCCTCTTGTTTCTTGAAGACCTGCTTCACCAGTGCCTTGGCCAGAATCAGTTGCTCGCCGTCCTTGAGCGTCACCCGCACATAGTCGATGTCGCGCCCCACAGCCAAAGCCATATTCGAGGGCAACGTCCAGGGGGTGGTCGTCCAAGCCAGGATCGAGAGCTTATCCTCGCCCTGGACTTTAAAACGGATCGTCACCGAAGGGTCTTGCGTATCCTGATAGCCCTGGTTGACCTCGAAATTCGACAGCGGCGTTGAGCAGCGCGGACAATAGGCCAGCGATTTGTAGCCCTCATAGATCAGCTCTTTGTCCCAGAGCGTCTTGAAGACCCACCAGACCGACTCCATAAACTCCGGATCCATGGTGCGGTATTGGTTCGACCAATCGACCCAGCGGCCGACTCGTTGGATAAAACGCTGCCATTCGCCCGTATAGCGCAATACCACATCGCGGCACGATTCATTGAACTTGTCGACGCCATAATCGAGAATGTCGAGCCTCGACTTGAGCCCCAACTGCTGCTCGACCTCGTTTTCGACCGGCAGACCGTGGCAATCCCAGCCAAAGCGGCGCTCGACGCGAAACCCGCGCATCGTCCAGTAGCGCGGCACCACATCTTTGATGATCGAGGCCAATAGATGGCCGTAGTGCGGCAGACCGCTGGCGAAGGGTGGGCCGTCATAGAAGATGAATGGTTTGTCTTCGGGCCGTTCGGCGACCGAGCGCGCGAAATGCTGACCCTCTTCCCAGAACGCGAGGATCTGCTCCTCTTGCGCGGGAAAATCCACGCTGGTCGCTACTTCGGCGAAACGAGTTTTTTTGTTAGACATCGGATTATATCAGATAAAACTAATATTGTTGAGCAACATCATCACGGCCTGTAAGAGCAGGATCAGAATCAATGGCGTAAAATCCAACCCGGTCGACAACAGGAAACTCGGCATGATCCGCCGCACCGCCTCGATAGCCGGGTCCGTCACCCCGCGCAGAAACTGGACTATCGGATTGTAGGGATCGGGGTTGATCCAAGAGATCACCACCCGAATCAGAACCACATAGATGTATGTCTGGATCAACCCAGTAATAAGGCCTTTTATGTCCGTAAAGAAACCGTCGTAGTTTAACAATGTCCACTCCTCTAAGTAGTACGCGAACCGAAGATCGCCGTGCCTAAGCGCAATAAATTGGCGCCTTCTTCTATCGCGAGTTCGAAATCACCACTCATGCCCATCGACAGATAATCCATCGACACCCCACTATCCCCACTACCCGTCGCGATTTCTTCGCTCAATTCGCGCAACTTGCGAAAACAACCCCTAACCACCGCCTCGTCGTCACTATGCGCCCCGATGGTCATCAACCCACGGACTTGCAAATTTGCCAATGGCGCTACAGCCGCAACCATATCGGTAAGTTCTCCGGGCTCGACCCCGGACTGGGCCTCACTACCTGAGGTATTCACCTGTAAAAGCACTTCAAGCACCCGTCCCGCCTGTTCGGCACGGCGGTCCAATGCCCGGGCCAGACGCCCGGAATCGACCGACTGCACCAAATCGAAACACTCGACGGCCTGCCCGGCCTTATTGGTCTGCAGATGACCGATCATATGCCAGGAGAAGGACGCGGCGACAAGGGGCCGTTTGGCCGTCGCCTCCTGGATTCGATTTTCACCCGCGATGCGCAATCCGCACTCATAGGCCGCCTCGACCTCGCTAGCGCTACGGGTTTTACTGACGGCGACAACCTCAATCGCAGCCGGGTCACGCCCGGCCCGTGTGGCCGCCTGCGCGATACGTTCACGCAGCAATTGCCAATTTTTGTGGATATGATCCATAAAAATACTAGACTGTTAAAGATAAGAGTCGGATCATTTGCGCACAAACTACCCGCGACCGACTCAAGTCGGCGCCGCTTCCTCTGCCGTTGGTTCTCGTTCCCGCCCGGAGACCTTTGTTCCCAACAACGAAGCCAAAATGGAAAAAAATACGACCGAAAAAAGAATATCGACCGACACCGCCTGCCCCAATAGACCATCGATACCCACATATTGCTTCAAGCCGTGTGGGCCATAGAACAATTCAAAAAGCAAAGCGCCGCGCGGCAACAACAACCAGCCAATTCCCCCGCTCGGACCCGGATTCGGCGCCGGCAGGGGATAATAGACCATCGGGGCAAGTCCCCGCAAAAACAGCGGCGCGGCCACTAAAACCAATGCGACCTCATAGAGCCCATCGCTAGGTGGCCACAACGCCCTCAAGTCCAACGCGACCCCCATCAACGCGAAAAAAAGCATAAAAGCCGCAGGCACAGACCGGTGCAACAACAAACGCACGCGACGCGTCGACAACCGCTGTCGCCCTTGCAGTAAACCCGCCACCAAACCACAGGGCAACGCGATCAATCCCCATTCTCCCAATACCACACCGGTCAACAGCAACGTTCCCAATAAACCCGCAATTAAAGTCGATGCCGGTGCGGCGAGCAAACCCGTAAAACGCAGTCCCAACCCCAACCCGGCACCAGCAAGCAACGACAGCCAAATGCGACCGACCCAACCCGAAGCGCCTGCCTCAACCACCGCCTCTGACTCTAAAAAGACCAACACCCCGCTCAACAATACCAACGCAAAGCACCCGCCCAACATCGACAACAACAAGGCGCCCCGTCGATCGAATTCCGGCACGGCGGTAAAGGGGCCCCACAGGCTCGCCAAGGCACCGATCAATAAAGCCACTCCCCACGGTAGCTCAACCAGTAGCGCCACGGAGATCGTGACGAGCAAGAGAATCAGCACCGTCGCCACAGCCAGCAATACCGGCCCCCGCCAGTCCAGTTGCGCAGGCCAAACAACATGCAACCCCACTTGGAAACCGATCCATAGACCCGTCATCAACAGCAGGATATTATAGGGGGAAAACACATCGGGGCGCACAATCTGCAGACCACTAACACCCAACAACAAACCGGCGCCGACCCAACCTACCAGCGCCGGTAGGCGAGCCGCCTGCGCCAACTGGCCACCCACCGCGGCCATAAGTGCCAGAGCACCCAGCATCCACGCCGCGTCAAAGCGGTTGGGCTGGTCCTGCTGCGGGCCATAATAGGCCAAGAGCAGCGCGAAAGCGGCAACAACTATATTTTTCATGGCAAAAAAGAGGGAGGTGGGCCGTACAGACCCCCTCCCCATCAACGATTAGTGCTGCGACAGGTTCAACTCTTCTCTTTTTTGGCGGCCCGTTCATGCCCCAGGTAGAGCACCGGACTGGCGATAAAGATCGACGAATAAGTACCCACTATAATGCCGAACACCAAAGTGATCGTGAAGTCGCGGTTGACCTCACCGCCGAAAGCCATCAGCACCAGCACCGCCACCAACGTCGTCAACGAAGTGACGAGCGTGCGGCTCAGGCACTCGTTGATGCTCAAATTGACCGTGCTCTCGAAGCCCTGCTTGCGCGCGGTGTGCAGATTCTCACGGATGCGGTCGAAGACCACGATCGTGTCGTTGAGCGAATAACCGACGATCGCCAATAAGCCCGCAACGACCGCCAAAGTGATCTCGATGTCGAAAAACGACAAAAGCCCCAAGGTTATCAGCACGTCGTGAAAGAGCGCAGCGACGGCGGCGATACCGTAAAGGAAGCGGTGGAAACGCCAAGCCATGTAGATCAGGATCAGCGCCAGCGATACCAGCACCGCACGGACCGCGGCGCCGCTCAACTCCTCGCCGATCTTCGGACCGACCTTCTCCTGGCGCCGGATCCACTCCAGTTCCGATATATTGGCGGCAAAGCCCTTTTTGAGCACCGCCATAATGCCGTCGGCGACTTTCGTGCCCTCTTCGCTCTCGCTGACGCGGATGAGGAGATCGTTGGCCGAGCCGAATTGCTTGATCTCGCTCGTGCTCAAATCGAGAGTTTCGTTGCCGACCGGCACACTGCCGAGCTTGCTGCGAATCT
>DQLG01000865.1 GCA_015660315.1 Candidatus Latescibacterota bacterium | reverse complement strand
TGGGAGGAGGTGTTGGGTGCGGCGGTGTGCTCGATCTGGTGGTGGGCGAGTATAGCGTCGCCCGGCTCACCAGTGATTTGCACCGGCTCGGTGGGCAGGTCGACTTTGGGCATGCCCTCGCCAAGGATTTCGTGCCCGTGCTCCTTGAAATGATTTTCGAAGAAGGTGTGCGAGCCGGGCCAGACGGTGAAGTTGCCGCCGTAGTCGCCGGTCAATTGCGAGAGCAGCACTACGGCGAGGCCGGTGAAGCCGCGGCGATACTGGCCCTTGGCCTGGCCGTTGAGACCGGAGCCGATGCCGTCGAGATGGCCGCGCGGGGGGCCGGGGTCGGCGATGGGGGCAGTGGGAAAGCGCAGGGCGATCTGGCCGGCGCTGGCCTCGAGCACATTGTCCTCGCCCAATAGTGACTCGGATAGCGTAAAGACTGATGAGTGGTTGAAGATGTCGGTGATGGCTGGGTCTTTTTGTACTTCACCACAGTAAGAGCGCGAGCGCAAGGTGGGCAAGTCCTCCTTGTTCATGCCCTCCTCGCCGAGCGAGTGGTTGATCGCGCGTAGGGCTTGCCCGACCATACGTTGCGGTACGGCACCGGGGATTTTGATATAGCCATCGCGGTGAAAATTGAGTTTTTGCTGGCGGGTCAACTGCATAATATCAGTGCTCCTTTGGTGAGCATTTGAAAATAATAGCGGGTCGGTGGGGGGGCAATTATCTTAGGGCATCTCGCACGGGGAGGTTTTTTTTTGAGCGAACGCCCTATGGGCTATCGGGAGTTGGTATTGCGAAACGCCAACTTTCGCTATTTGTGGTCGGGCCAGATCATCAGTTTGTTGGGCGATTGGTTCAATCTGGTCGCCTCGGCGGCGTTGGTCGCGACCCTGACAGAGTCGGGTTTGGCGGTGGGGACGCTTTTTATGGTGCGGATGCTGGCGCCCTTTCTGGTCAGTCCGATAGCCGGGGTAGTCGCCGATCGCTATAACCGCAAGTGGATCCTCATCCTCGCCGATTTGGGCCGGATCTTCACCGCGTTGGGTTTTTTACTTGTCGACGAGCCGGATGAAGTCTGGCTGCTCTATCTCTTTTCTGTGTTGCAACTGGGCATCAGCGGCTTCTTTTTTCCGGCGCGCAGCGCCATCCTGCCCGATATCGTTCCCGAGCACGCGGTGGGTACGGCTAATGCGCTGACCTCAACCACCTGGTCGGTTATGCTCGCTTTTGGTGCGGCTTTGGGTGGGTTGGTCGCCGGGACTTGGGGCCTCAAGCCGGCCTTTCTGATCGACGCGATGACTTTTGTGCTTTCGGCTTGGTGTATCACGCGGATCAAATTAGAGGTGCAACCCAGTCTTCCGGCCGGCGAGCAGCATGTCGCTGTGGCGCTACGTCAATACCTCGACGGTTTACGCTATCTCAAAAAACATCGCGAAGTCGCATATATCACGCTGCACAAGGCAGCGCTGGTGCTTTTTTTTGGGGCGCCGCTGGAGGTGGTCAGTGTGGCGATGGCGCGCGATATTTTTGTGATCGGCGAGGGGGGCAGTCTTAGTCTGGGTTTGATGTACGCAATAGCCGGAGTTGGAACCGGTTTGGGACCGATCTTCGCTCGGCGCTATACGGGGGATCGCATCGCGGCGCTGCGCTGGGCGATTGCGTTGGCATATGGTGTTGCTGTTGTCGGGCTGTGGATTGTGGGCACCTTGGATTCTTTGCAAATCGTGTTGCTGGGCATATTCATTCGGGCGTGCGGCAGCGGTATGCTCTGGGTTTTTTCGAGTCAGATTTTATTGCAAGTGGTGCCAGCGGAAGTCCGCGGACGGGTTTTTTCCAGCGAATACGCCTTAGTTGCGCTGATGAGTGTGGTCGGTGCGGGTTTGGGCGGGCAGTATCTGGAGTTTTTTACAATTGCGAATGCCGTGCATTGGATGGCGGCGGTGACGATGCTTCCGGGGATTTTATGGCTGTGGTGGCTAATACGCAATTCAATGGATAAAGACGGTAAAAACCTCGTCCCTGTAAAATGATGGGCGGTGGTGAATAAAATAGAAAAGGTCCGGTGGGAAAATTTCCTCACCGGACCTTTTCTATTTGTAGTCGTGCATTATCGCTGGCGCTTATGTGGTGGGACCCAGTTGAGTTTTTTAAGCAGTTTGGGGATATGTGATTGGTGGTAGGTTACGCTGAATTTTTGCGAGATAAGATCGGCGATAAGGAAATAGGTCCAGTTGCGTTGGGTAAAACCGTGCGTGGTTGGGCCGTCTTCGAGTAGTTTGAGTAGCGAGGTTTGCTGCTCGCCGTCTAGGCGAGATGGAGCGCCGGGTGAATGACGAGTGCGCAGGGATTGTGGCCCTCCTTGGCGAACTTTGCGAACCCAATTGCTCACAGCGGTCTGGCTCACGCCCAGGCTACTGGCAATGTCTTTTTGCGTCCATCCCAACTGTTTGAGTTCCCATGCGCGCATCCGCACTACGGTGCGTTGATCGGGTTGTTTGGGCTCTGTAGCTTGCACTTGCATTGTCGGCTCCTGGTCAGCATGTATCTTCAGTAACTGTATCTAGACTAAGATGATAGCAAGTATTGTGCCGTAAATTGGAAATAAAAAGTGTATAATATAAGTATTTGTTTTTTATATCTTTAATAAGATGGGTGTGTGATCTCGGGAAAAATAGGCATAACATCAGGGGCGGCATATCGCCCCTGATGTTATGCCTATAGTGCGACAATCCCATTAATAATAATAACCTTGATCAAGATGCGATATATCACGCCCGGGGTGCGATATATCGTGCGCGAGGGCGTTGTATATTCAATTTCTTCATGCGGCTTCGCAGCGTGGAAGAAGGCAAGCCCAAAATATCTGCTGCGCCATTGGGGCCTTTGATTATCCAGCCTGTTTGCTCCAGGACCATTAATATGTGGCGGCGTTCGTTTTCATCTAGTGTCATGGTAATGGGTGTTTGTGTTGTTGAGATATTGGGAAGTTCCAATGCGATATCGCTGGCGAGAATGGCCGGCCCCTTGCAAATAATGACCGCTCGCTGCACTGAATGCTCGAGTTCGCGGACATTGCCCGGCCAATCATAGCTTTGCAGTGCGGCTGCGGCTTCCGGACTTATGCGGGTGATCTTTTTGTCGAGATGTGCGGCCATGTGTTCCATGAAGTGGATAGCTAATTGCAGAATGTCCTCACGGCGTTGTCGCAAGGGGGGCAATTGCAGTGGGAAGACTTGTAGGCGGAAATATAGGTCTTCGCGGAAGGTGCCGGCGGCGACCATTTGCTGTAGGTTGCGGTTGGTCGCCGCGACAACGCGGACATCGGCGTGGAAGGTCTCCGTGCCACCGACGCGCTCGAAAGTTTGCTCTTCCAACAGGCGCAGAAGTTTGACTTGGGCTTCCAGTGCGAGGTCTCCGACTTCGTCGAGGAAGAGCGTGCCGCCCTGTGCTAGTTCGACTTTTCCCGGTTTGCGCGAGACGGCGCTAGTGAAGGCGCCTTTTTCATGTCCGAAGAATTCGCTTTCGATGAGCCCCGTCGGCAAGGCGCCGCAATTGATTTGGATCAAGGGCCGGTTACTGCGCTTGCTCATTCGGTGCAGGGCACGCGCGACTAGGCCCTTGCCGGTGCCGGTTTCGCCTAGGGCGAGCACGGTCAGGTCGGTATGAGCGACTTCGCCGATTTGCGAGAGGATGTGGCGCAATGCCGCACTTTGGCCGACAAAGATTTCGGTATCCTGCGCTGCGTTGCTGATAAGCATTTCGAAGCGGGGATCCGGGTTTATTTTTAACGGCAGGACCGCTGGCTCGGAGATGTTGAAGTCGCAGTCGATGGCGCGGACCTCAAAGGCGTAGTCTCCCGGCGGCAAATCATGGTAATAGGCGCGCATCTCCGCGTTGTCGGCAGGTTGCCATTCTTCCTCGTAACCGCGCAAGCGGTGCGAATAGAGCATGTCTTTGGGGTGGGTGCGGAAGCTCATGCCTTTGTATTCGAAAATAACCTGGTGGTTTTCGGCGGTGATCTCGACCTGGTCGGTGCTCTTGTACCATTGGTCGGCGAGCACCCTGAGGATTCTGCATTTGGGCGGAGTGGTGCTGGGCTGGTAGCGGACGACATGGTGCAGGGCGGCGAACCAGAGGTGGCCGTTGTGGTCTTCGATGATGCTGGTCACCGAAGAAAGTAGTGGCGAGCGAATGGTCTGGAATCGTTCGCCATCGTAGCGGACTACACCGCTGTCGGTGCCCAGCCAGAGATGCCCTTGGCGGTCTTCGCAGAGGCTGCGGATGCGATTGTTGGGCAGGCCGTTTTCGGTGGTGAAATTGCGAAGGCGGATGCCGTCGAAACAACTCAAGCCCGCCAGGGTTGCGATCCAGATGCGGCCCTCTTGATCTTCGAGCAGGTCTTCGACGCGATCGTCGGCCAGGCCTTCAGCGGTGGTATAGAAGGAGACCCCGGCTCCGGGGCGCAGGCAGCCGATGCCTTTGCCTCGGTCCTTGGCCATGGCTGTGCCGCATGCGAACCACAGCGCGTCTTGGCGGGTGAGGACGAGGGCGTTTATGCTTTCTTCCGCATTGCTCGCCGCGTCGGTGAAGAGGGGGGTGCAGTGCGCGCCGTCGTAGCGGGCGATTTGCGAGGTTGAGTCGGTGGAGGCCGAATAGCCGATCAGCAGGTTGCCTTGACGGTCGACGGTTAGAGCATGCACTGAATGGCCGTCAAAGCCCTGCTCGGGACCGATTGCGCTGAAGTGTGCGCCATCGTAGCGGGCGAGTCCGTTGTCGCCGCCAAAATATATACCACCTTGCCCGTCAGCGCAGAGGGCCCAGCAGCGGCCGAGGTCCGAGATTCCGTCAACGCCGATGATTTGCTCGCCGTCGTAGCGGGCGACATTTTTGTGCAATGCGGTAAAGGTCGGGGCAAAGCCGAGCCAAAGGTGTTTGTGCTGATCTTCGAGCAGGGCAAAGGTCTCCTCCAGCCCGGTCCCGTCTTTGGAATCCATGACTTGCATGCTGCGAGGAGCCCAGCAACTGACGCCCCCGCCCCAAGTGCTGAACCAGATATGGCCTTCACGGTCTTCAAACGCGGAATTGACCACATCGTAGGCCAGCCCGTCTTGCACAGTCAGGCGCTCGAATTTTTCGCCGTCGTAGCAAATTACGCCTCTCCCCGCAGTGGAAAACCACACGCGCCCTTCGCGGTCGACCTGGATCTTGCGCATCATAGCGCCGATATCCAAGTGTTCGGGATAAAAGCTATGGTCGACTAAACGGCCGATGGTGGGGCCGCCGCCGATCCACAGATTGTCATTGAGGTCGATGGCAAGGGAATACGCGAATTTGGTTGTCGGCAATCCTGCCGATGGGCCATAGTGTTCAAAGTCGTGGCCGTCGTAACGGGTCAGAGTGTTGGAGGCAAGCCAGATATGGCCTTGCGGGTCTTGCGCGATGCCGTTACAGCTGAAGAAATCTGCTGAGTGCGGGTGTTCTTCAAGGGAGCGTCGGTATTTTGGATTTAGGTCGTGGTATACCTCATTTTCATAGAAGCCTAGGGTTGTCTCCCCGCAAAACCAAATCCTGCCCTGGCGATCCTCGAAGATATAGGAAACGCTGCCAGTGGAGATGCTTTCACTGTTGGTGAATTTGTTGAAGTATTGGCCGTCATACCAACAGGCGCCGCCGTCGCGGGTAGCGAACCACAGGCGGTTTTGGCTGTCGCACAGGATGCACATGACCTGGTTGCCGCAGAGGCCGGAAGTGCGGGTATAGGTGCGGAATTCGTCGCCGTCGAAACGACTTACGCCATTGTCCCAGGTGGCGAACCACAGATACCCCTCGCTGTCTTCGGCGATGTGCTCGACCTGGATGCCGCAGAGGCCTTCGGCCAGTGAATAGGTGCGCCAGGTGCCCTTTGCAGAGGTGGGTGAATTGAGTGGCGGCTGGTTCATAGTCGGGGTTTGCGCTGGTGAAATTTTTGATAAACTGGAGTGAACATGCGCGGGATTCGTTTAGATAGGCCGCAATGCGGCGTGCTCCGTGGGTAGGGCGTGGGCGATGTCTATGGGGTGGATTGTACTGTGGCGGCCGGGTGTGGTCAACGGTGCTGAATCTCTTTGAGGCTTGTCTTGAGTTGATCGGCCAATTTTAGACGCTGTGCCATCGCGAATTCCTCTGGTGGATCGGGGTAGATATTGAGGTGGCGGTCGCCTTGGTAGCGGGGGAAGCTGTGGAAGTGCAGATGGGGAATTTCCTGACCGCCGACTTGGCCGTTTGCCTGCCAGATACTCATGCCGTCGGGGACGATGTTTTCTTGCACTACTTTCGCCATGAGTACCAGTGTTCGCATTAGGCTCGGTGCCGATTCGTCGGGTAGTAGGTAGATCGTCTCGGCGTGCGTGGTCGCTTGTGCATCGAGGGACTCGTCATAAGGTATGAATTTGACGAGGGTTCTGCGGGGCTTGGTCCACTTCAATTAATGCTGAGCGATCAGCTCGTCAAGGCGCAATTTCGCCATCCGGTTATTGGGTGATGTCGGGCTCTTGCCATATACTAATATGGTCTTAAAGCAACAATCGGGTAGGCGATAAATTAATGTCAATGGGAGTCCATTCTTTTGCCAGATCCAACATCGTGTACGGAACTTTTGCGGGCGATGGTCGGTTTTGATACGGTCAACGCTAATATCTCGGGTGTCGCCGATGCTGAAATGCCCTTGGCCGTCTATTTGCAGGAGTTGGCACAAGGCTCCAGCCTGACGGTGCAGCGGCTGCCGGTTGCCGGTGAGAGTTTTAACCTGCTGGTGAGTCATCGGGTCGACGAGCAGGCGCCCTGGTTGCTTTTTGAGAGCCACCTAGACACGGTAACGGCAGAGGGTATGACGGTTGACCCCTTCGCCGGGGAGATCCGCGACGGGCGTTTGTATGGCCGCGGCGCGTGCGATACCAAGGGCACAGGTGCTGCGATGTTATGGGCGCTGCGAGAATACGCGAGTGCGACAACCGAGAAAGCTAATAATGTCGCGCTTGTGTTCACGGTCGACGAAGAAATATATAAGACGGGCGTGCGCACTTTCGTGCAGCAGGATTTGCCGATGCTCCCCTGGCGGCCGTCCGGAGTGATTGTCGGCGAACCGACCGAGCTCAAGGCCGTGGTTGCGCACAATGGGGTGGTGCGTTGGTCGATCGTGGCCAGTGGTCGTGCGGCGCATTCGTCCGATCCGTCGAAGGGCCGGTCGGCGATTAGCGCGATGACCAAGGTCGTACAGGCGCTGGAGGAGCGCTATATCCCGGGACTGGTTGCCACGCATCCGCTGACGGGCGTGGCGCAGTGCAGCATCAATTTGATCCAGGGTGGGGTGCAAATCAATATCGTGCCCGAATACTGCGAGGTTCAGATCGACCGCAGGGTGGTGCCGGGAGAGGATGCAAACGACGTGTTGCCGGCGGTGGAAGAAGTGCTTTCGACCTTGCGTCGTGCCGATCCCGATTTGCAGGTAGTGCAGCATACGCCGGCGATGATCGATTCGCCGCTCGACCCGAATGGTGGCGAGGCCTTTGCCGGCTTTGTACAGCGGGTGTTGCTGGAGATGGGGTTGGAAGGGGAGTTACAGGGAGTGGGGTATGGCACGGACGCCAGCAGTTTTGGGCAGGCCGGCCTCGCGGCGGTGGTGCTTGGTCCGGGCGACATCGCACAAGCCCATACGGCGGACGAGTGGATCGATCTGGCCGAATTACAGCGCGGGGTCGAGGTGTATGGCACCTTAATGCGGACGGCTGTGGAGGGTTAAATTTTGCGGCAGTCGGCTGAGGGAAATCTGTTGGTTTTGCCCTTTAGATAGCTTATGCGAAATAGAGAGCGATAAGCACTGCAGGAGCAGCAGGCGATCGGCTCCTATCAACGGGTGCTCGCGCTCGACCCTTCCTATGTTAAGGCGCGCAACAACCTAACCTACTACCCTAAGTGCTACAGGGCGCCGGCCGACTGGACGAAGCTGATCGGCCATTACTGCCAGGCTGTTTTAATTTGGCCGAAGGGTTGGCTACAGTGGGGCAACGCTTCGGCGGCGATCGCCGAATTACAGGAGGTCTTGCGCCAAGTGCCCGAGCACCCCGAGGGAAAAAACTGGCGCAGTTGCAACACCTTTATAGCTCGACAATCATTTTACCGAAGTTGTCGCCGCGAAAAAGACCGATAAAGGCGTCCGGTGCCTGTTCGAGACCGGTGACGGCGGTTTCCCGCCATTTGATTTTTCCCGCCGCAATCCAGTTGCCCATATCGGCAAGGAACGCTTCGCGTCGCGCGTAGTGGTCGCTGACAATAAAACCCTGCAGCGCGAGGCGTCTACCCACGGCCAGCATCAGATTGTTCGGTCCGGGTACCGCCTCGGTAGCGTTGTACTGGCCGATCATGCCGCAGAGAGCGATGCGGCCATGGAAGTTCATCCGCGCGATAGCCGCCTGTAAATGCTCGCCGCCGACATTGTCGAAGTAGACATCGATGCCGTCGGGACAATGGCGGGCGAGTTCGGCATTGAGGTTGTCGATGCGCTGGTAATTGAAGGCGGCGTCAAAACCCGCTTCGTCAACCAGCCAGGCGACCTTCTCGTCGGACCCGGCGCTGCCAACGGTGCGGCAGCCCTTGATCTTGGCGATTTGCCCGACGATGGAACCGACGGCACCGGATGCGGCGGATACGAAGAGGGTCTCACCTGCTACCGGGCGGCCTATATCGAGCAGCCCCACATAGGCGGTCATGCCCGGCATACCCAAGGTGCCGAGGAAGGTTTGCAGTGGCGCGATCTCGGGGTCGATGGGGCTCAGGTCCGATCCTTGCGCTATAAAGTGCTCGCGCCAGCCGCCGAATCCGGCGACAAAATCTCCCGTCTTGAAATCGGGATGGTTGCAGGCGACGACTTCGCCGATGCTCTGGCCGTCGAGCGGAGTGTTCAGCGCGAAAGGGGTGAAATAGCTTTTGCCCTCGCGCATTCGGCCGCGCATATAAGGGTCGACCGACATATAGCGGTTTTTGACCAGGACTTCGTTCTCCTTTGGATCGGGCAAGTCGATCGCAACCAATTCGAAGTCTGCCGCTGATGGTAGGCCTTCGGGATAGTGTTTGAGTTGTATGGCTCTACTTTGCATCGGATCTCTCTTTTTTGAGAATCTATTTGCGTGCGATGATTGTTATCTGTGCAGTGTGGCGCCCACGAGGTTGCCGACCCAGCCTGTGCTACTGTGTGCCATGCGCATGGTTTCGCCAACGATGTCTGTCGGGCCGGCGGATCGTTTACGCGTCAGGCTGAATGATCTGACATCGATCCATTCTATCCCGGAAAAGCGCCATGTATCGGATTCGCCGGCCCACTCGCGCGTGAGACGCCTGGCGGTCTCTGTGTGTTGGTTGGCTATTTCAAATGCAGGTGGACCGATCGTCCAAATCTCAATCCGGTTGTTTTGCCCTTTGTGATTGGTGGCGGCGACGAAACGCGCTTTGTCGGGTGAAAAAAAGGGGACGTGGGGAATCTGCAGCTCTTCGCCGTTCAGTGCGTCGACGAGCGTGATACTTTGGGCGGCTGAAGACGCTTCGCGTATGAGATAGTATTGCGGGTCGGGAAAATAGGCCAAGAGATTGTAGCGAGCAGTGTCGGCGGATCCAGTTTTCTTAGCGTCTTCGTATGCGAGTGGCTGACCGGTGCGCAAATAGACGGTCAGAATATTTCCGTTTCTCGCGCATTGTTGTGGATACAAGGTGATATAGTGCGTTTCGATACGTCGCGTGCAGGCCTGAGTATCGGCCAAATCGGGGCAGAGTGGGCTATTGTCGATGTTCCACAACGGTTGCGTATGTTTGATGCTCGGCCCGATCCAGAGCAGCTTTGGGCGTTCGGGTTTGCTCTGGTTTGTTTGGCAGGCGATTAGCAATGCCAGGGCACTGAGCAGCCATAATGGTTTTTTGCCGATATAGTCCACTATTGGTTTGCAGTGATATAGATTCGGTTAGCGGTCTGATCGGTGTGGAAGATGACGGGCATTGCTTGTTCCTATCGCGGTTTGTACTACCGGCACTCAAATATGGCGGCTACGGACAAAGCGAGCGCGGTGCAAAAGAATATGCAAGCGCTCGGCGCCGGGCAACCAGCGCATGAGCAGGAAGGCGGCTTGCAGTGATTCGACGAGCGCAATGGGTGCGGGAGTTGTGGTGAGACCGCGTAGGCCACCCCACTCGCGAGGATGCGGTCGATACGCTCGGCACTGTAGGCTTTGAGAGTATAGAGGTCGTCACCGTGTCACACGCGATGGAGCTGATGGTTGAAGGCGGCTTTGTCGATTGCGGTGAACGCGAAGCCCGCGTTGGGTTTTGTCCAGAGAGGAAGTGGTGTGCCTCGGCGATAAGGGACTCGACAGTGTCGGGGGCTATTGGGCCTCGCGGCAGCCATCGTTCTGGCTAGGTGATCGGGTGTGGCTTCGGTCAATGGGCACGAAGATCGTCTCGTGCTCGATCGCGGAATGGTGTTGTGCCCGGCGGGCGACTTTGATCGTCGTGGCGAGCTGGAGTTGGCGAATTTCTTTGCCCTCGCCGATCGATTGGGGCAAGAGCTGGTAGGAAGTCTCGTGGCGTATGATTTGAGCGGCGATGGCCGCATCAACCTAGCCGACGCACAATTGTTGCTGCAGTGGTTGGGGCTGGCCGGCAAGGGGGTGGCGGGTTTTCATCGGGTGGGCTGGGATGGCCGTACCGATGAGGGTCGCGCGCTGACGAGCGGACTTTACCCGGCTGCTCTGGATTGGTCCGACGGTTTCTCGGTGCGGCGTCTGACGTTTTTGCACTGAATTGACACTAACCGGGTGCATCGCTACATTTTTGCCAGTTTTTTGAACGCGGTGTCGAGGTTCGTCCGGCCGCTTGGGTTTTATCCGCCGCGCGCTCCCCTCAGATTATGGGTGTGCTTTTCCCTTCGTCATTGTGAAATTTCATTCGACATCATCGCGCGGCGCGTGCAAGCGCCTTGTTCAATCGTTGGCCCTGCTATTCTGCCTGGTCCTGTTGGTCGCTTGTGTCCCGGGCGATAGCAAAGTCGAGCAACTGGCCCCCGGTGTGGTCTACCACAAAATCCATCTGCTCGAAGGGCCGTGGTGGATCCACGTGATCGAAGTGGATCTGCCCGAAGCTTGGGCGGCGGGTGTTCGTTTGCGCACGGCGATGGGGCATTCGGAGCGGGGTGGAGTGCAGAAGACTAGCAGTCTGG
>DQLG01000146.1 GCA_015660315.1 Candidatus Latescibacterota bacterium | reverse complement strand
TGTCCAACTTGTCTAAGCGCGCAATCTCAAAGCGGTTGCCATCGACATCGATGATCAGCAGCCGGTGGTCGCCGAGCCACTGCGCATTCTCCGAGACATTCTGCACTACGAACTCCCGCTGTCCGCGATTGGTTTGTACCTCCCAATACGAGGTGCCGTATTCGTTGCGGATGGCGCTGATCGATTGAATCGTCGCGGTCAGGTAGCGGCGGTCCCGCTCTTCGGCGATCAGGTCGCGGGCGGCCTGATCGAGGCTTTCGAGGTCGTTGACCATGCAGATCTCCTCGTCCTTGCCGTCCAAAAAGGAGATATACTGGTTGGGATACGAGAGCGGCGCGGCACGCACGACTTTGACACGCAAATAGGAGCGGTCGTCGCCGATGGTTAGCCGCAGTTTCCAGGCCGGCTCGCGGAAGAGCTGTAATTTGTCGATATCGACATTTTCGGGGTGCGTCACCGTAATCGGGATGATCGAATGCTTGTCGTCTTTTTTCTCTGCGTTGGCTGTTACCATTGTATGGGTCCTCCTATTAACTGCTGGTGGCCATCACGGCCGAGGGCTCTTGTTGTGTGGTAACCAAGTTATAGAATATGCCTTGTTTAGTCATTAGTTGCTCGTGCGCGCCGGGCCAGGACGTCGGTTTTGAGTTTGTAGGGGCCGACATAGCTAGCGATGCGTTTGAGCCTCGCATTTTGTTGATGCAGGCCGGGTAGACGCAGGTCGCGGGCGGCGAACCGGTAAAAGACCAGTTTGGCCCTGGTCTTGCGGTCAGGCAAAAAAAAACTGCAAATTCCGCTTGGAATTTTGCAGTTTGGCAAGAAAAAACGGCGAGGTCTTTAGAGCCCTGCAGTTGAGTGTGTTATCCGTGTTATCCCAACTTCCAGGACTTTCTCAAACTGCGTAGCGTCCGACGTCTTGAGCCGGTGTTTTAAACGACATGGTCGGTCGCGAGGCACCGCCGGCATCTACTCTTTTACACCAGACCGGCAAGTCGGTATGGAGATTCTGTTTGCCGGAAAAGCTACTGGCGCGCAACGCCTTCGGCATTGCGACAATGCATGGGTTACCCCTGGTGAGAAGAGAGGCTTGCGCCTTATGGATGATTAAATTTCATCAGCTAACAAACCTAAAAAAATGGATGTAAAAATTGTTATTCATTGATCGCCTACTGAAATATAGTTGTGTATTATGCATTTCTGTTTACGCTCAAACTAAGCCCGCGTTTTGACAATGTTAAGCATAAATTGCTTTAATGTGCGAAAAATGAATTAGCGCGTTAACGAAAGAGGGTTTTAGAGAAGAAAAGGCGATTGCGCGCGATGAGCCAATAGCCGATTTCGAGGGTCCAGATCATGGGCGGTTGCCGCAAAAGGTCTATGATGAAGGGGGATAGCCGGTCGGTTTTGTCGCGATTAGAGGCCCATTCGACGGCGCGGCGGCAGCAACCGCACTCGCCGTCCCAGAAGAGCAAATACTGGTCTTGCGGGGGTGCGATATGTGCTGTGGATTGTGCTGGCATTAATGGCCGCTTGGGCTAAATGGCTTTCCCAAGCTCCTCCTATTCTTATATTAAGCGTTCTATTTTACAATATGCTGATACAGCTTTTTACGATATAGGCCTTCTCACCCGACTCCCCGGGTTGAAATGACAGTAATGACGATAGAAGAAGAAGGGCTGGAACCCCAGCCCGAAACTATAGAAGAACACAACGAGCGCTTAGCCGGCTATATCCATGATCTAGACCTGGAGCAGGTGTCGGCCGAAGAATTGTTGCGCTGGGCCAGCGAGACCTTTCCCCAGCGCGCGGTGCTCAATACTAGTTTCCAGCACACCGGGACCGCGATGATCCATATGGCGGTGTCGAAAGGGTTGGCACTGCGTTTTGCCACGCTCGACACCTTGCGGCTGCACCCTGAGACCTATGCCTTTGTCGAAGAGCTTGAGGCGCGCTATGCTTGCAAAATCGAGGTCATACAGCCCAAGAACGGCGATGTGCAGCGGATGGTCGAACGCCATGGTGAATATCTGTTTTTCGACTCCAAAGAAAAGCAAGAGCACTGCTGCCAGGTGCGCAAGGACTGGTCGAATAACGGACTATTAAAAACGGCCGACTGCTGGATCTCGGGCCAGCGCTGGGACCAATCCGAATATCGCCAGCAGACGGCGAAAAAGGCGATGCTGATCGACGAATACGGTACCCACCGCAAGATTCTCAAACTAAATCCGCTGGTGGATTGGGACGACGAACGGTTGTCGGATTTTATTACCGAGCAAGGCGTGCTTGTGCATCCGCTCTACGACCAGGGTTATCCGAGTTTCGGCTGTGTCGTCTGCGCCACGCCGACGCGCCCTGGCGAACCCAAGCGCGCTGGGCGCTGGCGCTGGTTTAACGGACAACAAGAAGATGGGGATGACCCCAAGGAGTGCGGATTGCACTACAATATTTGAAACGGCGATAGTCTCGTGCCCGCCGATGTTTGTCGTTGTCTTTGCCCCTGGTTTGTAATACCGTTTCCACCGCCCCCATGCGCTCGCTGATTCTTTTAATTGTCTTTGCCGCCACTGGCTTGCTGCTCTATGCCAACGCGCTGCATTCCCCCTCTATGACGACATATCCGCCATCGTCGATAATGGCGATTTGCGGCAGTTGTGGCCACCCGATTGGCTGCGGCCGCGCGAAGGGTTGCACGCCGCGGTCAATTGGGCATTGGCGATGTGTTGTCCGAGGTGAGTCTGGTGCTCGCGCTTTTGGCATGGACTATTTTTGCGCTGGGTCGTTGGCCCGGTTATGGTTTTCTCGGCGCTTGGTTTTTTGTACTATTGGCGCTGGCTACCAGTATTGTGCCGCTGCTCAATGTAGTGGGCGCCGAAAGGCG
>DQLG01000219.1 GCA_015660315.1 Candidatus Latescibacterota bacterium | reverse complement strand
TGGCTCATCTCCGGAATCAGTTCTATGCCCAAATCGCGAGTTCGGTCGAGGATCACCGCGCCGATGCCGATGCAGACGGCGATCACCAGCAGGCGTCGGCGCAACGCCCAACTGAGGAAGCGCGGGTAGAATTTGTTCAGCGAGTCGAAGATGGCGTCGAAGACCCAGTAGAGCGGGAAGAGCAGGGTGGAGAAAATGCGGCCGATGCCGTTGGATATGGCACGGAAGAAACGCACCAACAGCGCCGGCCCCTTGACACCGCGGCTCGGTCCTTCCTCGCTTTTTTCGTCGGTCATACCTGCGAAACTCAAAGACGAGAGCATGGGGATCAGCATCAGCGCGACCACCAGGGAGGCGACCAACGAGTAGGTGACGGTCAGCGCCTGGTCGCGGAAGAGTTGGCCGGCGACGCCTTCGACGAAGACGATGGGCAGAAAGACGCAAATAGTGGTGGTCGTCGCGGCGATGACCGCCTGGCCGACTTCGCTGGCGCCGCGCACGGCGGCCTCCAGCGCTTTATAACCCTGGTCGCGGTAGCGTTGGATGCTTTCGAGCACGACGATTGAGTTGTCGACGAGCATGCCGACGCCCAAGGCCAGGCCGCCCAGCGACATGATATTGAGGCTGATATCGGAGGCGAACATCAAAAAGAAGGTCGCGATCACCGAGAGCGGGATCGACAGGCCGATGATGGTCGTGCTTTTGAGGTCGCGCAAAAAGAGGAAGAGGATGATAACGGCGAGTATGCCGCCGATGATGGCTGTGTCGAGGACCTCGTCGACGGCCTGTTGGATAAAGGTCGCCTGGTTGAAGACGACTTCCATGCCGCTGTCCTGGAGTAGTGAGGCGTTCTCTTCAAGGAAGCCGTCGAGGCGTTCCTGGATGGCTTTACTTACCTGGACAGTGTTGGCATCGCCTTCTTTGTAGACGGCGACTTCGACGCCCTCGCGGCCGTTAATTCTGGTGATTAGGTCACGCTCGCGATGGCCGCGGAAAACGCGGCTGACATCCTTGAGCTTTATCGGGGCGCGGTCGATCTGGCCGATGATGATCTCGCCGATGTCGTCGATGCTCTTGAATTCGTTGAGTGTACGGACCAAGAACTCGGCCTCGCCGTCCTTGAGTACGCCGCCGGTCAGGTTGACGTTTTCGGCGTTGAGCCGGTTGGTGATCTGGCTGATGGGAATGCCGAGGTAGGCCAGCCGTTGCGTCTCGACTTCGACCTGGATCTCCTCCTCTAAGCCGCCGTTGATGCGCACCGCCGCCACGCCTTCGAGGCTTTCGAGGTCGGGGCGCAGGCGTTCCTCGGCGACCCGACGCATCTCCATCAGGCTCAGACGGCCGTAAAAAGCCAGACGCATGATTGGATCGAGCGAAGGGTCAAAGCGCAACAAGATCGGTTTGCCGGCGTCGCGCGGCAGGTTGGAAAGGTCGAGCTTTTCGCGGATGTCGAGCGAGGCGAAGTCCATATTAGTGCCCCAGCCGAATTCGACGACCACGTCCGATACGCCGGGTCTGGAGATTGATGAGACCCGGTTAACATTGCTGACCACGCCGACCAAACCCTCGACCGGTTCGGAGATCAAGCGCTCGATCTCCAAGGGGGCCACACCCTCGTATTCGGTGCGGACCGTAATCGTCGGATAGGTGATATCGGGCAGTAGGTTGACCGATAGGCGCGAGAAACCCACGCCGCCGAAGGCGACGATGGCTACCATCAACATCGCCACCGTGACTCGGCGGCGAGTGGAAAACTCTACTAGTTTCACCTGCCGCCGCCCTGGCTGCGCGTGGTCTGCCGCATGCTGTCAGGGCGTGCGGCCTGGCCGGTTGCCGAGCTATCGGATTTAGCGCTGCTCTGACCGGATGCGGCTTGATCGCCGGATCGCTGTCTTGCACCGCCGCTTCCATCGCCTGCCCAACCGCCTGCGCCACCTGACGATCCTCCTTCTTCACTTGTGGCCAAAGGGGTGCCGGCCAAACGCACGGCCGCTCCGTCCTTGAGACCTTCATGGCCGATCGTCACTACGATGTCGCCTTCTTTGAGCCCGGAGATTATTTCGACCTGGCCGCCTTCGATGAAACCCAACTCAATGGCGGCGCGACGGACCTTGCCTTCTTCAATAATGAAAACGTCATCCTCATCGGTTTCGAGGATTAGGGCTTTCTTGGGAACGACCAGGGTGTTAGGCCTGCGTTCGGTAATAATACGGACCGTGGCGAACATGCCCGGTTTGAGCAGGCCGTTAGCGTCGACTTCAAGCGTGACTTTGACGGTGCCCGACTCGGGATCGATCTCGGGGCTGATCATGCGGATCTGGCCGGTAAAATTCTGTTCTGGTAGCGCCTCGACGGCGATGGTGGCTTCCTGGCCCGGGTGCAGTTGGTACATTCGTCGCTCAGGCACGAAAATCCGCACCAATAACGGATCGAGGTCGGCGATGACAAAGACTTCCTGGTTGCCGCGCACCAGATCGCCGATTTCGACTAGGCGTTGGGTGATGACGCCGGAGATGGGCGCGGTCAGATCGGTGTAGGTCAGATTGAGTTCGGCCTCTTCCAGACCCAGGGCCGCGTTGGCGAAACGCAAACGCGTGGATTCGTATTCGGTCTGGCTGACCATGCGCTGGTCGTGCAGGACCTCGATGCGCTGGTAGTTGGCCTTCGCCTCTTCGAAGGCGGCTTGCACCTGTTTTAGTCGCAGGCTCAACTCTTCTTTGTTGAGTCGGACCAGGGCTTGACCCTGACGGACCTTATCACCTTCTTCGCCAGTCAGCGCTTCGACCAGCCCCGTGGTGCGAGCTAGGACGCTGACTTTGCGCTCGGCTTCGAGGCGGGCGTAGGTCTCGACATAGGCGCTCATATCGGCGCGGGAGACCGTGTCGCCCTTGACCGGAATCGCCGCGGCTTTGCGCCCGCCCGGACCACCGCGTCCTCCGCGGGCACCGGCTTGTGGTTTGGCTTCTTCCTCTTCGCCGCAACCGAAGGCTAAGACGAGCCCGATGAGAAGGGCAATGCGCGTTATGTGTTTGAGATTCATAGTGCTGGGTATCTAGACACCGACACGGGCATCTTGCAAGCGTCGGCGTCGCCGAGCATAGGGGGTTTCGATTCCATAGTGGCGACAGAGGCGAGCGAAATAGCGCAATGAGATGCCCAAGGCCGCACTAGCGTCCTTATTTTGATTGTAAATCCGTGCAACGCGTTCGATTTCCTGAGAGCTTACTTTGTCCATTGGGTCCCCTCTCCATAGGTACAGGTGAGTTGTTAGAGGGTATTACCAAGGTCATTCGACGCGCGTATGGCCTTGGTGATAGCATATAGACAAACGCGGTCTATATGCTGCTTTGTTAAAAAACTGACTGGCGAGTCAGTTTTGAAGTAAACCAAGCGTTGTCCATTTGTCAATAGAACTGACTGGTCAGTTCTGAAATTGGGTAAAGAAAAATGTCTACGCACGAAAAGGCCCCCGGACGGTAGCCAAATACGTCCGGTTCTAATAACGAGATCCCGGCGATTATAAATGAAGTTGCCTCGACCAATTATGCATGAGCGACGATCTGGTCGAAGTCTCATAGGTGCAGTGCAATCAACTATTTATACAAAAAACTAATCGTCATCTCGACGATCTGGTCGAAATCGAGCTATTGCATTAGAATGCTATATATTGGGTCTAAATTATTTATAACTTATTATTTTACAGTACTTTAATTTTGTTATGTGAATTTCCTGTACTGCTTGGTACGGCGCTTGCTAAATCAGGAGATAGAGGACGATAGATTCTCTTAACCAATACTTAATAGGAGGTTTGTTGTGAAGCGCATACTTATTGGCGGTTTGACTATGGGGGCGATGCTTAGTTTTAGTTCGATGCTTGACGCGCAGCAAGCACCAGAAGGGCGGGGGCAAAGAGCGGCATTTATCGATGATAATGCCGATGGCCTCGCCGACGGGATGGCTCGGATGCACCGCCGGGGAGATCGAATGGCTGGCGAGGTTCGCGAGAGCGTATTGACAGCGGAGCAACAGAGCGCGCTCGCAGTGCTCGTCGGCGAATTAAAAGAGGGTGCGGCAACACAAGAAGAGATTCATGCAGCCGTCGAAGGTCAGTTTGCCGGTTGGGGTATTGAACAGCCGGAGAAGCCGGAAGGTATCGCCCGGGGTGGTAGGGGTGAACGAGTGAACCCGCTGACTAAGCAACAACAGGCGACGATTAGTGCGTTGGTCGGCGAGTTAAAAGCTGGTGAGGCGACGCAGGAGGAGATCCATGCGGCGATTGAAGGTCAGTTTGCCAATTGGGGCATTGAACTGCCGGAGAAGCCCGCAGGCATCGCCCGGGGCGGTCAGGGTGAGAGGATTAGCCCGCTGACCGAAGAACAGCGCGCGACGGTCGATGCGCTGGTTAGTGACTTGAGGGCTAATAATGCGACGCCGGAAGAAGTTCGTGCGTCCGTCGAGGGCCAGTTGTCGGACCTGGGTGTTGAACTGCCGGAGCGCCCTGAAGGCAAGGGCGAGCACGCTCGCTTTGGCAAAGGCCAACATAGGGAAGCTCGACAAGGCGCGGGCGAGTCGAAGGTGCGTCGCGGCATGGCGAGCAGGATGGACAGCAACAGCATTGAGACGATGATGTTGCAGACGCAAGGACGTGGTGCCCGGTAATAAATCGGTTGCTTGAAATAAAGACAAACCGCGTTATGGCCTTGGTGTCGTAACGCGGTTTTTGTATTTGCTCGTAGCTGTGGACTTTTGCAAAACGACGGGAGTAAAGGGCTTTTTAAAAAAGATAGGAATGGTTGTAGGCGATGGTGTGTCTAATGGGGCGTATGTAATAACTACCGCGCATCGAATGACCTTTGTGATAGGATCTAACAACTCACCTGTATCTCTATGGAGAGGGGCCCCAATGGATAAAGTAAGTTATCGGGAAATCGAACGCGTTGCACGGATTTATAAGCAGCATAAGGACGCCAGTGCGGCGTTGGACATCTCATTGCACCAGTTCGCTCGCCTCTGTCGCTACTACGGAATCGAAACCCCCTACGCTCGGTGACGCCGAAATTATATGATTACCCAACAAAACTCTTACAGATAATGAAAACGCTTTGGCATAGCATTTTAAATGCGTGAAGAAAGTAACAGGTCGGGCGCGGGCTGGCGCTTGCCCCGCGATGATAATTCACCCAAGTTTCACAACGGTAGTCTCATTTTAATTTTAGCAAGGAGAATCGCAATGGTACGCATGCGGAATATTGCCCTCGGGGCCGTGGCATTGGCTTTATTTAGCGTATTGCCGATCGAAGCTCAGCCGGGTGGCAGCGGTGGCGGTCGAGGTGGTTTTGGCCGCGGCGGCGGCATGTCGCCGGATCAGGTTTTCGGCTTGTTGGCCTTCGACGATAAGTTCAATATCACGGGCAAGCAATTGCTGGAACTGAGGGATAGCCTCAAGCCACTTTCAATAGAACAGCGGGAGGCGATGGCGGGAATGTTTAGTGGCGACGTCGATTTTCAGGCAGTACGCGAGACGATGCGCGAGATGCAGATGGAGATGCGTGCTAAGCTAATGGGCGCACTAAAAGAGACGCTCGACGAAGAGCAGCTCGAGACCTTGAAAGAGCATATGAAGGAACAGCAGGAGCGTCGGCGGAACTTCGGCGGTGGTCGCGG
>DQLG01000497.1 GCA_015660315.1 Candidatus Latescibacterota bacterium | reverse complement strand
GCGCACCGACCCCGCGACCTGGGTCGGCCCTTTCCGCCAATGCGAGGAAAACGACGAAGGCTCTAATTACCGCCGCGGTTTCCGCTGGGCCTACCGCGAGCCGGGCGACGAAGAATGGATGATCCGCCTGCTGGCCACCGAAGCCAAGATCTGGTCGATGGTCGAACAGATGTTAGGTGTCGGGCAAGTCGTGCAACCCGAACGCATCCGCGGCATCTACTGCACCCTGCCCTACGGCGACCACCCGCCGCAAAAGGTGAACTGCCATACCGACGGCCATCCCTTCCACGTCGGGGTCGTCGGCTATATCGACGACGTGCCGCCCGGCGGCGGCAGCTTTATGGTCTGGCCAGAAAGCCACCGCGCCTTCTACCCGACCTTCACCTCGCAGTATTTGCGCGACCAGAATGAAGCGGCCTATGAAATAGTCCGCGACGAGTTTAACCAACGCCGGCCCGTCGACACGCATGGCCAGGCCGGCGATATCGTGTTCTGGCACCACCGCCTTGGTCATATGGCCAGCCCCAACACCTCCAAACAACTGCGCCAAGCCGTACTCTACGACTTTCGCAAGACGGATATGGAGCAGACCCAGCAAGAGCCGCCGCAAGAGGATATGTGGCGCGATTGGTCCGACGAGATGCGCGCCATCGATATCGATGATATGGAGAATGTAGCCTAAGCATGGAAGAAAAAGAGCCGCCCGCCGACGATGATTGCTCCACCAAATTCTACCTGCCCCGCGCCGTACTCTATCCCATTATCGCCCTGCTGATCGCCGGAGCCATTCTCGTTTTCTCGGAATAACCACCCTGAAACCCGCTACGACAAAACCGCCTGCCGGCGCAAAACGCGCATTCCACCCGACATATTACTCGCGGAATAGTACCGCGGGGCGCGAACAAGACCTGGGACCGGTTCGACCGAACCGGACAGGACCGCTCACCAGCAGGCATTGTGGTATATAGTATGTATCATTGAGGTCTGGACGATCTTTGCAATGCATATTGCGGCTCGCGCGACATCAAGCCTCTCTGTATTGACGCTAACGCGCTCACCGTTCTTATTTTTAGTATGGACAAACCAGACCCGGGCCGGCGCGGCTTCTTCCGCGAGTTCCTCAAACGCGTCGTCGACCCCGCCGCCTACGCCGAACAACCTCTGCCGCAACAGCGTACGCGCCTACGACCGCCCGGCGCCTTGCCTGAGCGCGCCTTTCTCGATACCTGCCAGCGTTGTGGCCAATGCGGCGAAGTCTGCCCAGCCGAGGCCATCAAAACCTACCAAGGCCCAGAAGAAGCACTGCGCGACACGCCCTATATCGACCCGGCGGACCAGCCCTGCGTTGCCTGCGACGGCTTACTCTGTATGAGCGCCTGTCCCAGCGGCGCGCTTATGCCGCTGCCCCTAGAACAAATTCGCATAGGACTCGCCCGCGTCGACCAATCGGTCTGCGTCCGCCGCCACGACAACGACTGCCGGGTCTGCCTCGACAACTGCCCCTTGGGCGAGCAGGCTCTACGCCTTGATGACGAAGGGAAAGTACAGGTGCTCGCCGACGGCTGTATCGGCTGCGGCGTCTGCCAATGGACCTGCCCGACCAGCCCCAAAGCCATTGTGGTAGAACCGCTCTAAACCTCCATTGCCAAGCCTTGCGGTAACGCCACCACAGGCTCTTTAATCCGCTATACCGTTCAAATAATGCTGCCACAATAATCTGGCCGCCACCGCGCGCCAAGGCCGCCAGCTTTCCCCTATGCGCTCCAACTCTTCGCCCGACGGTGCCACAGCCATACCCTTGATATGCTGCACTGCCTTGACGATCGCCAAGTCCCCGATCGGCCAGACATCGGGCCGGTTTAGCGCCATCAGTAAATAGATCTCCGCCGTCCATCGGCCAATGCCTTTAACCTGCGTCAACTCTTCACGCACCGCTTCGTCGTCTAACCGGACCAATACCTTTAAATCGAGCACCCCGGTCAGCACGCTCTCGGCCAATGCACGGCAATAGCGCGTCTTCTGCCGGCTAAACCCCAATGGCTGCAACTCTTCGCCCAACGCGAGAAACGTTTCCGGCGTCAAAGCCGGCAACGCCTCGTTCAATCGCGCAAAAACCGCTCGTGCCGAAGCCAAAGAGACCTGCTGTTCTAGAATGATCTGTACCAGCGTCGCAAAACCCGGCTTGCGGCTCCACAACGGCGGCGTGCCATTCTGCTGGAATAGCTGCGCCAGATCCGGGTCGCGGGAGGAGAGAAAATCCAGACCCGAACCGATATTTGTCTTATTTAATTTTTTGACCGCGATCGCCGTACCTCTTTGCCTGTTGAGCAAGTCCTGCCATCTTTCGCCTTCGCGGATTGTGCGATATTTTCATAGGGTCAGCTATAAAACCAATCGCGCGACCATATCGCAAAAGAAAGTAATATCTTGAAGATCGTCCTGATAGGCTATCGCACCTCGGGCAAATCCACACTCGGCCAATTGCTCTCGCAAGCGCTATGTATGCCCTACCTCGATATCGACCGCGGTATCGAGGCACACGCCGGCGGCCAGACCCTGACCGACTGCTTTTTGGCAATCGGCGACGAGGCCTTCCGCAAACTCGAAGCCGAGGTCGTCGCCGAGATGTGCGCCGGTGATAACTGCATTATCGCTTTCGGCGCCGGCTCACTGAAATTCCCCACCAGCCAGCAAGCCGCCCAGCGCGACAGCCTAGTCGTCTACCTGCAAGTCCCCATCCCCGAACTCTGGCGCCGCTTCCAAACCGACCCCACCACCGCCGACACCCGCCCCAATCTGGCCGGCGGCGGCATCGGCGAAATCGAAGAAATGATGGCCCAACGCGAACCCGTCTACCTCGCCTGCGCCGATCTCGTCGTCGACGGCACCCGAGCCCCGGCCGAATTGGTCAGCGAAATAACGGCAGCATTCACCGAACGCCGCAATTCCTAACGCCCCAGATAGCGCTTTAGCGCGTCCAACTCCATCCCTTCAATCCCCAATTCCGCAATCCCCCGTCCCTCCTGCCATCCATCAAAGCCCATCACCGGCCCCGCCAAATTGACCAGCGACTCCATCACAGGCGTCGCTACCCCGAACTGGCGCCCAATCGACACCCATGCCGCCAACCCATAGGGCACGTCCTCCGTCAGCCATCGGCTTTCGAGAGACCCAGGTGCCTTGAGCCGGGTCAACATGTAGCTGCCATTGATCGCCGCCCACAAATCGCCCTTGGGGCCGAAACCCGCCTGGTGAAAAGCCTCGTTAACTGGCAACAGATCATAACCGAAAGCCCGTCCGATCGCCCGACGCTCGTCGTCGACCGCCATAATCGCCCGCACCACCGCCGGAGTCACCCCCTCTTCATAAAAATAAAACTCGCCGTGCGAACGCTCGATGCGGCCGGCGTTCATCAACACACCCGCCGGATGCACCACCGGATTCATCGATGACAGACCACAAGCCATCGCATCCGGGTGCATTTGCATACCGGGAAACAGCGGATCCAACCGCGCCCTGACCGCCTCGGTCTTAACCGCCGGCAACGCCCCCACGCCCAAACCCGACACCACGCCCCAGATCGTCGCCTCATCCGGCGCCGTTTTCCGGCACACATAGGGCGCGGTATCGACTTCGGCCAACGTCGCCTTCTTGCCCGCCCCTGCCAGCATTGCCGCCCACTCTAGCGAACCAAGCGTGCCCGGCATCAAAACCACCATATGGCGCTCTGTAAGGTAAGGGATACAAGCTTCCGCAAAGGGTCGTTGCGCATAAGCCGGCACAATGAGCAAAAGCAAGTCGGCCACGGCAAGCGCTTCACCAACATCCGTCGTCACTCGGCTGATTTGCGCCAAACCCTCACCGGCCACCCCGCGCAAGCGTATCGTCCGTTCGGCAGCAATTGGCTCGAGCACCGACGCAAATTCCGGCAATTCGCAAAGGGTGATGTCAAAACCGCGCAACGTCAGCGAAGCGGCAACCGCGAAGGCTGTATTGCCCCCACCCAAAATACAGATCGATTCATTCGCCATAGCGCATCATCCCGCGAAGACGTGAGAAGGCACGCCCTGTACGCCCGGAGCCAAACGCACCAAAGATCCGGCCAATGGCTGGGCTTTCTTCACTTCTTCGTCAAACCCTTGGCAGGCAGAGGTGACATACAACTCGTCAAGGTTCGCGCCGCCAAAGGCACAGGAGGTGACATTATCCATCGGCAATTGCAATTCGCGCAAGAGCGCGCCGTCTTGCGGATTATAGCGCTTGACGCACGACCCGCCATAGACGGCGATCCACAACATGCCCTCCGCGTCGATGGCCATGCCGTCGAAAACACCCGCGCCCTCGTTTTGTGCGACCACCCGCTCATTACCGATATCGCCGCTGTCGATATCATAATCGTAAGCGCGCACATTATTGAGCCCGGAATCGATGAAATACATCGTCCGGTGATCGGCCGTCCAGACGATGCCATTCGAGACACTGACCGACGAGATCTTCTTGCTCACTGAATGATCGGTATCCAAACAATAAAGCGCACCCTGACCTTTAGCCCCCTTAAACTCCATCGTGCCCGCCCACAGGCGCCCAGCCGGGTCGCACTTGCCGTCGTTAAAGCGATTGGCCGGGATCGCACGCTCGGGATCGGTGCCCAGCGGCGTGACCTTTTCGCTATCTAGATCGAGATGCGCAAAGCCATTGTGCAGGGCTACTACCAGACCACCGCTTTTGCGCACGACCACCGTGCCAACACTTTGACAAGTAGGTATCGTGCGATTACTGCCGTTGGCTGGGTCGTAGACATAGAGTTCGTGGCTCAGGATATCCACCCAGTACAAAACTTGCTCATCGACATGCCAGATCGATCCTTCGCCGACGAGCGCGTCTTTTTCCACTAATAACTCGGGCACTACCTTTTCGTGATTCATCTTCCCTACCTCCAGGCTAAATTGATGCCGCAAACGGTAGGACGCCGACCCAGTCCTGTCAATCCCAAAGCGCATCATCCTCAAATCATCGGCGAACAATACTCGCCGTTTCAACTTTTTCGCTGCGCATCCCAATCATCTGGCGACTGCATCACCAAAGATTTGATCATTTGTGTCTATTTGGATAAATGATGAGCCTCTTTTATAATCCTTGCTTTCGTCCCTAAACAGCAATAACCTAATGGTTCCGAACCTATTTTATAGAAGAAACGCTCAGTGAAAGCTGCCGTTCTCCATAAACCCGGCGGTCCCTTGCTCATCGAGGATGCCGACCTGCTCGAACCCTGGTCCAGGCGAAGTGCGCGTTCGTTTGGCCGTTGCCGGCATTTGCCATAGCGATTGGCACATGGTGCAAGGCGAGTTGCGCCGGGACTTCCCCCGCATCCTCGCCCTCTACCAGGCGGGCAAATTCAAACTCGACGAGCTTATTTCACAGCGCTATCGCCTCAACCAGGTCAACGAGGCCAACGCCAACCTACTCACCGGCGACGCCCGCCACGGCGTCATCGTTTTCGATGGAGCATAGCACCATGGCTGCATTCGACTATCAGGACTTCGACCGCGAGATATGGCACAAAGAGCTGGAGGATTTTGTGCCCGGCACCATCTACGATATGCACACCCATATGTGGTGCGAAGCCCACAAAGGCGCGCTGACCGGCGGCCCGAGCGGCCTGCGGCTGGAGATCGACTACCAGGACCACTTAGATTGGGCGGCCAAACTGTACCCCGGCCGCGAGTTCCATCTGCTGGTGCTGGGCACACCGATACCAGGTATGGACGCCGAAGGGCATAACGACTGGATGGCGCAAGAGCTGAAAGCCGATCCCGAATCGGCGATCAATATGATGGTCACCCCCGATATGAGCCCCGAATATGTCGCCGAGCAGGTCGACAAGCACAATTTCCTCGGCCTGAAACCCTATCGCACTTTCGCCGAAGACCCCGCCGGCGCGCGTATGAAAGACTTCCTGCCCGAATCCTTTATCGAAGTGGCGCACGACAAAAAATTGGCCATCACCATGCACCTGGCCAAACCCACCGGGCCGGCCGACACCGACAACCAGCGCGACCTCGAACGCTACACCCGCGAGTATCCCGGCGCGCAGTGGATACTCGCGCACTGCGCGCGCGCCTTTAACGCCTTTATGATGGAAGACGCGATCCGCTTCCTCTGCGACCTGCCCAATATCTGGTACGATACCTCGGCGGTGAATGACCTCTACTCGCACTTTCTGCTAATGAAACACGAAGACCGTTCGCGGGTGATGTTTGGATCGGACAACGTGGTTGCCGGGTGTGCGCGCGGTAAATACATCACCTACGGTCGTGCCTGGCTCTATTACGCAGGCACCGACGCAGGCACCCCACACTGCGATTCGCGGGCGACATTGGTCATCTACGAGCAATTGCGGCAGGAACGGCAGGTCGCCGAGATGTTGGAGCTGTCGAAGGATGAAATCGAGGACCACTTCGCAGGAAATGCAAAGCGCTTTTTGGCGAAGATGAGAGAGGGGAAATAGCTTTAGCGGCATCTGGGTAGTAAGGCACGAGCGATACGGCGTTATAGTAAGGTGAGTGGCTTAGTACTCAGTCACTCACACCCGCCCCGCAAACTCCTCGCCGCGAATCAACATAAAACGAAACTCGCCGCGCGGCTTTTCACACTCGGTCATCAACCGCTGATCTTCATTCTCGATCCCCAAATACATCGTCTGCGAACGGATATAATGCAGCGCCAGTCCGCGCCGCCTATTCGGCGTCGTATTCGCACCGGTGCGGTGAAAATTTAAGCCATGGTGGAACATGCAAGAGCCCGCTTGCAACTCAACCGGCACCGGCTCGGGCAAGAGTGGATTTGCCAAAAAATGCTCGCGCTGCTCGCCGCCGATCGGCCCCCAGTTGTGGCTACCCGGTATCACCGTCATACAGCCATTTTCTACCGTCGCGTCGTCAAGTGCGATCCAACAGCTCACATGCTGCTGCGGCGCGAACTGCGGCCAAGCAACAGAATCCTGGTGCCAGCCGGTCACCGTACCGTGGAAACGCGGTTTCATCATCAGTTGGTCGCAATAGAGCTTGAGATCAGGTCCGAGCAAATCTTCGATCGCGTCGACGATTTTTGCCTTGCGCGCCACGGCCTCAAAAAGATCGTCGAAATAACACAGATGCGTCATCTTTCTCACCTGATCGAGGCGGTCAGCCTGCGCATCGCCGTCGCGAAAAACCGACTCTAGTTGGATATAACGCGACGGCACGTGATCGACACACCCATTGGCAATATCTTCACAGCGCTGCCGCAAAGCATCCAGCTCCGCGGCGGAGAGGACGCGCTCATAGGGCAGATAGCCGTAATCCGCAAAATACTGCTGCTGCTCACGACTAAGCGCCATGCTCAATGCCTCGGCAACGGCAGTTGAATTTTCGCGCTGTCCTCGACCTGAGACTCGAGCGCCGCGACCATGATCTCCAAGGTATGGCGACCGCGCTGTGCCGGCGACGAACTCGGCACGTCATCGCTTATCATCCGCGCAAGCTCCTGCACCGCAGGAATCAGGTTCTCGCCAAAGGGATCGGCATAACCGCGTCCCTCAGGCGCATTCATTAACTCAGCGCGCCCCTCCGGCTGCTCCGTCTTCCAGAAGGTGCATTGCTGATCGGTCAACCAGTAGCGCCCGCCGGGCCCCTGCAGATCAAACTCGAACATCTGCGGCGTCAACTTGGCGGCGTTGATAATGCCGCGCACACCATTGCGGAACTCGACTATAATAGTAGACCCCGGATCGTATTGCGGGTCCTTACCGCCCTTGCCGTCGTAGACCGGTCCATAATCTTCAAAGCCCCGCTCGTGCGCGGCAATCACCCACACTGGTTCAGCGTCGGCAAAAAAGCAAACCGCGTCGACGAGATGCGTGCCATTGCGAAAAAGCATCGAGCGCTTACCGCCCATATGCGCGACAATGCGGGTCAGAGGGCCAATCTCGCCGTCGCGAATTGCCTCGCGAACGGCCTGATGGGAAGGGATCCAACTGCGGGTATGGTCCACCGAGAGCTTGGTGCCATTGCGTTCGATGGTCTCGACAATGCAGTCGGCGTCGGCGAGCGTCGTCGCCAGCGGCTTCTCGCACAAGATTCCGCGGATACCGGCATCCGACGCGTCGCAAACCGGGTCGACATGCAAGTGGTCCGGGGTCGCCACGCTGACTACATCGAGATTTTCTTTTGCAAACATCTCGCGATAGTCGGCATATTCGCCGATACCCCCCCGCGCAATCTCGGCGCGTCCGTAAAAGCGGTCGAAGACCTCAGGGTTTATATCACAGACCGCCACCAACTCGTATTCTTGCGCGCGGGCATAGGCATATCCGTGCGAACCACCAAGCCCGCCACCGATCACCGCTGCGCGCAATTTAGTTTTAGACATAATCAACTCCATCAGAACAAGAGTATACATCGACGTCCGAACATAGCTCAGTTTATACTCTGCGCCGTTCAGGTAAAACTTACCAGTCGCAGCGTATCAGGCCCCGATCATCTCATCCCATGCGCTCCCGCACATGAGCCACCGCAGCCCCAACTTGGTCCTCCTTTAAGCTGTGTAAAATTACCGAACCTTCGAATCCGATCTGCCGCAACAAACCCAGGTAGTGCTCATAGTCGAGTACGCCGGTGCCGGCGGCCTGGTGCCCGGCATCGCCGTCTTTTTCCAGGTCCTTGGCGTGCGCAAGACGAATAGAATCGCCGAGCAGGTCGAAAGCCTCGTCGAGTATTTCGTGCATACTAGGCAATTCGCCCTCATGAAAGAGATTGGCCCCGTCGATAACGACCTGCAAATGCGGCGAAGATATCTCATCGAGCAACAGCCGAGCCTTCTCGGCCGAATCGACGACATTGTTCACCTCCGGTTCAAAGGCCAGCGTCGCACCCCGAGCCTCCGCGATCTGTACCGCCTCTTCCATCGTCTCGACCATCTCGGCCCAGGCCTCAGGTGTATCGTTGTCGGGGTGAAAAGTCCACATCGAGTCCGGATCGCATGTGCCGGTGCAGAAAGTGATCAACTCGGTGCCAATCTCGCCACTCACCGCCGCCAGCGAATCGAGCCACTCCATGCTATTGTGACGCTGCTCGAGATCTGGGTCAATGAGGTTAAAAGTTCCTGAAAGTGCCGCCAACTCGATACCGCGCGACTCGTGCGCTTCCCGTATACGAGCGCAATCCTCGTTCGATAGCTCCGCCGGGTCTATACCGACAGCCGTCAGATCGAGTTGCACCGCCGTCAGCCCAGCCGCCTGTATGCCGTCGAGGCTTTCTTCTATTGTAGGCCGTTCGAATACCTTGTGGAAAATACCGAGTTTCATTTAGTCCCTTTCTTTTTGGTCTGCTCCGTCTTGTTCACCGTCAGCTTGTGGCGCAGCGCCATTTCTTTGTGCCGCCACGGTCTAAATAGCTTCTCGTGCCGGTCCCGATTCTCTTTTCCAGGCCTCGCCGGCACATCGGTGCGTTCGAACATGTAAATTCCCCTCGGAATCGGCCCCAAGATACCTTGCCGGGATCGTGTGGTCAATATTGACCATCCGCGACTACCGTGAAATGTCGGGAGGGCACCACCCGGTCTAAGATAGGAGCATCCGATAAAAATAGCCCATAGCGAGCAAACCCCCATGTGCCCTGCTCTTCGCCGCCCGCATGCACAATTACGCTTTGGACTAGCAGTTCATCATCAAGGTCACCGCCGATAATGGCCAGGTCGTTTACGACATGCTCTTCAAACTCTACGCCGACTTCATCCGCACCGGCGTTAAGACGCTCATAGATATATGAACCTAGGCTGGAACTTATAGTGGCGGCGCCTCAGCAAATCATCGTGCAATACCCGCAAACCACCTTCCTACCCATCGTCTTATAATGATCGAGTGATTTGTTTCAAGCATTGTTAGGCGGGCGAACATATCAAGTAACGAGGCGTTTAAACCGTGAACGTTGACCATCAGAACGCGCTCGAATCCATGGTGCGCGAGGCTGCTGCAGACATCTTTGACATCGCGGATAAAGGTATACCAGGCCATGGTCAAGGCGCCGTGAAAATCCATATCTAATACGCCACCTGGACCCCGCTCGACAGGAGACGGACTGAATCCGTCGGACAGTATCTGCGACTCACATAAATCGTAGACACTGTAAAATCCATCGCCCGACACGCATCCACACAGCCCAAAAATCGCGCGCACCTTCACTCGCTATACAACACCCCCGCCATCGCCCGCTCACGATCAGCGCTCGCAGCGTCGTAAAACTCATCTTTGTTATCTATCT
>DQLG01000389.1 GCA_015660315.1 Candidatus Latescibacterota bacterium | reverse complement strand
TTCCGTCGATTGACTTTGAGGTCATGCCGCAACTCGTCTTGGGGGCATTGACTTTGACGTTGATCGGTCTAATGGAGGCGATGGCGATTGCCAAGACCATTGCCACCTCGACTCGGCAGCGGCTCGATATTAACCAGGAACTCGTAGGCCAGGGCCTGGCGAATTTGGTGGGCGGGCTCTTCCAGAGCTATGCGGTTTCGGGGTCGTTCTCGCGTTCGGCCGTCAATTACCAGAGCGGGGCCCGTACAGGTTTCTCATCTGTTGTCACTTCGCTAATGGTGGTAATCACTTTACTGTGGTTGACCCCGTTGCTGTATTATCTACCGCAGGCGACGCTGGCGATTATTATCGTGGCGGCGCTTGTCAGCCTAGTGCAGATCCGCCCGCTGTTGACCGCTTGGCGCATCAGCCGTCAGGACGGCATCGTCGGGATCGTGACCTTTGTCGCTACGTTGTTGTTGGCGCCGGCGTTGCACTTGGGGATAGGGTTGGGGGTTGGGGCCTCACTGGTGATCAATCTCTATCGGACGATGCGTCCGCGGGTCGTGTATCTCATACGGCATCTGGATGGTACTTTGCGGGATGTGGGGGTTCAAGGCCTAGAGAAGGACCAGCAAATCGCTATAATTCGCTTTGACGGTCAGTTGTTTTTTGGCTCCAGCAGCTATTTTGAGGATAGTGTGCTCGAAACGATCGCCCAGTTGCCGGAATTGAAGTATCTGATTCTCGAAGCGGAGGGCATTAACCGCATTGACGCCTCTGGAGAACAGACGTTGCGCGCGGTCGTGGAGCGGATGCGCGAAATCGGTATCGATCTCTATTTTACACGGGCTAAAAGACAGTTTACCGATGTTTTAGAACGCTCCGGATCAATAGAGTATATCGGCAGAGATCACTTTTTTCGCTGGAATCAGCACGCGCTCGAATATTTATGGGCTCAACTCAAGCCAGCGTACAAAACGCGTTGTCCGCTCAATACCCCGCACCCGCGCAAGGGAGAGGCCAGCGGGTCTGAGTACTATATATAGAGATTAGAAACGCTTGCTGCTAGGGGGGGGATCTTCAGGGGTATCCGCATCGGATAGTAGCTGGGTAAAAGAGTCGATATGAGCGTCGGCTTGGTCGAGTAGTGAGTCTTTTTGCTCGCGAGCGCTCAGCACTTCTTCGGCTATGTTAAGTGCGGCGAGAATGGCGATATCGAGCGGGGCCCTATTGCCGACTTCAGCTGCGGCTTGCTGCATTTTCTCATCGAGATAGGCTGCGGCACGCTGAATATACTCGGCGTCGCGTCCCTCGCTGGCCCCTAGCTGGTAGGTCTGTTTGTAGATTTCGACGGTAATAGGTTTGTCTGGCGACATAAATCCCAGAAAATATAAAAAAGTGGGGACTCCCGCGATCTCCCCTTGTCCCGGAAGCCCCCTCTTTTGCGTAACTAACCACGTGGCGAGGGACAATATATTGGGGGCGCAAATGTTTGTCAACAATATATTGATGTTTTACTCATTTTTCTCCAAAACACACTTTGCGACAAAAGATTGGCCTTGCAAAGCGATGATATTTGCTAAGTCAAAGGGGGTAAAATATTCTCGCAGTGGAGTTCACGGCGATTCAGATCTTTGTCAGTAGGGGCTATATAGCCTTGGTGACTGATGTAGTGTCCGGAGATCGATATTTGACGTTGAGTTGGGGGCTTTTTAGATTTGTTCGCCCCTTCCCAACGATGTTTACTCGAACGATCAAATCGCCAAAATAGACCTAAGAGGATAGTGGACTTGCAAGTTAGAGAAGAGCTAGCAGAGGCTTTGCGATATGCCGTCAAAGGAGAAGTGCACTTTGATGACGTTTCGCGCATGCTCTATAGTACCGATGCCAGCATTTACGAGATTGAACCATTGGGTGTATTGGTACCCCAAGATGAGGCGGACGTGGTTGCGGCGGTCAAAATGGCTGTCGAGCGGGGAATGGCTATTCTACCGCGCGGCGGCGGCACGAGTTTGGCTGGGCAGTCTGTTGGAGCTGCAATCCATCTCGACTTTTCCAAATATATGAACAATATCCTCGAATTTGACGCGGATGAGCGATGGATCCGAGTGCAGCCCGGCCTTGTCCTAGATGAACTCAACGCCTATTTACAGCCGCACGGGTTGATTTTTGCGCCGGATGTTTCGACGAGCAGCCGGGCCAATATTGGCGGGATGATCGGCAATAATTCCTGTGGCGCCCATTCGATCGTCTATGGCAAGACTATCGACCATGTACAGGAGTTAAAAGTCATTTTGGCGGACGGTACGGCGACGACTTTTGCTGAAGTGGCAGAGGACGAGTATCAGCGTCGCGCCGGGCAAGATGACCTTGAAGGACAGATTTATCGCGAGATTCGCCGTATCGCCCGCGATCGCAAAGAACAGATCAGCGCTGGTTTTCCCGCGGTGATGCGTCGGGTATCGGGCTATAATCTCGACGAGTTTATAAAGGATGCTCCCTTTGATCTGAGTAAAATAGTAGTCGGATCCGAAGGCACGCTCTGCGCCGTGGTCGAGGCGCGGTTGAAACTAGTGGAATTGCCTGCTTATAAAGGGCTTGTCGCTGTCCATTTTCGCGATATCGTCGAATCGGTGGAGGCCAATCTCGCGGTATTGCAGACCGAACCGGTCGCCAGTGAACTGATAGATAAAATCCTGCTCGACCAGACGGTCAATTCGATTGAACACGCGCCGAGCCGGCGTTTTCTCCAGGGGGACCCAGCGGCCTTGCTTGTCGTCGAATACTATGCCGATTCAGTGGCAGAGCTGGACCGAAAAATGAATGAGTTGGAGGCGCTATTGCGCGAGCGCGGTATGGGCTATGCGTATGAACGGGACACCGATGCAAAATCACAGAAGGCGATTTGGGAGCTGCGCAAGGCGGGGTTGGGTTTGTTGATGGGCATGAAAGGTGACGCCAAACCGAATCCCGGTGTGGAGGATACATGCGTGCCGGTAGATAAATTGCCGGCCTATGTCCGGCGGGTTGTCGCCTTGATGGAAGAGTTGGGCATTAAGGCGGAGTATTATGGCCACGCCAGCGTAGGCCTTTTGCATATTCGGCCGATCTTCAGCCTCAAGGACCCGGACGGGATCGCCCTGCTGCGTCAGATCGAAGAGCGTATGGGCGATATGGTGCTTGAATACGGTGGCGCTATGACGGGTGAGCACGGTGATGGGCTGGCGCGCAGCGAGTGGATCGCGAAAATGTTCGGCCCAGACCTGGTCTCGGCCTTCGAGGAGGTCAAAGACGCTTTTGACCCGTGCGCCATTATGAATCCAGGCAAGATCGTCCGCGCGCCGAGGATGGACGAGAATCTGCGCTATGGTCCGGCGTATCAGACGCAGAAGGTGGAAACTTATTTCAGCTTTAGCGAGGCAGATGGGTTTCAAGAAGCCGTCGAATTGTGCTCGGGGGTTGGCCAGTGCCGCAAAAAACTAGTCGGTACGATGTGTCCTTCCTATATGGCGACCCTCGATGAGGAACATACCACCCGCGGCCGGGCCAATGCTTTGCGTGCTGCGCTTTCCGGCGCGTTACCCGATGGTTTGCATAGCGATGAGGTTCATCGGGTTATGGACCTTTGTCTCGAGTGCAAGGCCTGCAAGGCCGAATGCCCGTCAAACGTGGACATGGCTAAACTCAAATCCGAGTTTCTCGCCCATTACCACGGCGAACACGGTTATTCGCTACGTGCACGAATATTTGCCAATATCGCTCGAATCAGCCGCTGGGGCTCGGCTCTCGCGCCTTTGTCGAATTGGCTCGGCGGTACTTGGCTTAATCGCTGGTTGCTCGATGCGTTTTTGGGTATCGACCGCCGTCGCGTATTGCCGACCTTCGCACGCGAGACCTTTTCGAGTTGGTTTGCCGGTCGTCGTAATGTTAAAGTGGGGGGGAGGGGGAAGGTCGCGCTCTTTAATGATACCTTTTCCGAATACAACGAGCCGAAGATCGCTATGGCGGCGACTATTATTCTTGAACGGGCCGGTTATGAGGTGCTGCTGGTAGAAAACAAAGTTTGCTGCGGCCGACCTATGATTTCCAAGGGGTTTCTCGACAAGGCTCGGGAGATGGCAAAGCGCAATGTCATGGCTTTGGCACCCCTAGCAAAAGAGGGCATACCGATTGTCGGGTTGGAGCCTAGTTGTGTGTCGGCCCTAAACGACGACTATCTGGATCTGGTCGATGATCCGCAGGTTCGATGCGTCGCCGAACAGGTCGTTATGCTCGAGGATTTCCTGGCCCGCGAAGCCGACGCGGGCCGGTTAGAACTGCAGTTTACAGGAACGGCGCGCCATATTCTGGTGCACGGTCACTGCCACCAGAAAGCTCTGACCGGGACCGCTGCGACCATAAAGGTGCTCAATTTACCGCCAAATTTTCACGTAGAGGAAATTGCCTCCGGCTGTTGTGGTATGGCTGGTAGCTTTGGTTATGAGAAGGAACATTTTGAGGTGTCGAAGCAGGTTGGGCAGGAAAGACTGTTCGATGTGGTGGCAGCGTCGGCGGAAGATGTTGAGATTGCAGCGGTAGGTACATCGTGTCGGCATCAGATTGCCGATTTTACAGGGCGCAAAGCTCGACACTGGGTAGAGATTTTAGTAGAAGCTCTTTAAATAAACAAAATATTTGAAAGGATAAAGATGGCATTCAATATCAAGAAACGCGGTCGGTTGACCTATTATTATGGCGGCGACCATCCGACCTTGTCGGCCCTGGTAACCGAACAGTTGGACCAAGGTGATTTGAAGATATATTTTGCTGGCCTAACGGGCGGCCACTCGGCCAAGGGTGTCCTCAACCGTGATGAATTGGTGCGTATGGAGCCTGCGGTCGAGGTCGAGTTGGTATTTCGTAGTTGGGAAGCCTGGTTGCAGGAGGCGGAGATCTGCGATTCCATATCGAAAATCGATTTTATCGAGGTGCACGCCTTTGGCGCCCAGCCCAAGGATGTTAATCCATTGGTCGAGCCGCTGCTTTTTCAGGAGGAGCAGCAGCGCATCTATAAGGCCTATTCCGAAGCCTATAGCAATTTTTTCCGCGACCATATGCCCGCTACCGGCGTTCCGTCGCGTTTCACTGTTCATGTAATGGATTTTCCCGACAAGGCGGCTTCCTACGAGTTCTATAGCGTTGGCTTGTATCAACCCGCGTTGCACGGGGCGTAAGCGGGGGAATATGGCTGATACCGAGATCAAGCTGCCTTTTGGTGACGGGCAATTGCGGTGCGCTGTGCCGGAGGAGCGTCTGCTCGGTGTGATCCTGCCCGACGAGGGGGGCGATGACCACGGTGATGAGCGTGTTTTGCTGCAGGACGCGCTGGCCTATCCGATCGGCACGCCGTCCCTGCGAGAAATAGTTCAAGTCGGTCAGCAAGTCGCCATCGTCATCAGCGATATGACCCGGCCCTGTCCCTCCGACCGCCTGTTGCCTCCGATATTGCATGAGCTGGCGGCGGCCGGGGTTCCGGATTTGGCGGTGACAGTGGTGGTCGCTTTGGGTTTGCATCGGGCGCAGACGGAGGCCGAGCTAAGAGAGTTGGTTGGGGGCGCGGTCTACGATCGGGTGCGCGTGCTCAACCACGATCCCGAAGATGTCGTTCGTTTGGGTGTCACGGCCCACGGCACGCCGGTTGAAATTTTCCGCCCCTTGATCGAGGCCGACATACGCATCTGTCTGGGCAATCTCGAATTCCACTACTTCGCCGGTTTTTCGGGCGGGGCCAAGTCTATATTGCCCGGTTGTGCCTCGAAGGCGACGGTGACGGCCAACCATGGCCTGATGACCCGGCCCGGGGCGGCAACTGGGCGTCTTGAGGGCAATCCGGTACGGGAAGATCTCGAAGAGGGTGCTGCGATGCTGGGGGTTGATTTTATTGTTAATGTCATTGTCGATGACCATCACCATATCGTAGCGGTCTTTGCTGGGGATGTGCTACAGGCTCATCGCAAGGGGTGTGAGTTGGTCGCCGAGCGCGGTGCCGTGCCGATCGAGCAATTGGCGGATATAGTACTGGTCAGCGCCGGCGGCTACCCGCTTGATGTCAATATGTACCAGGCGCAGAAGGCCCTCGACAATGCGGTGCACGCGGTGCGGGAAGGCGGGGTTATCGTCTGGGTTGCCGAATGCCGCGAGGGTTTAGGCAGCGAAATCTTCGCTTCTTGGTTGCAAGAGGCCGAATCCGCCGACGGTATTCTCGAACGCATTAGCCGCGAATTCGTGCTGGGGGGGCACAAGGCGGCCGCGATCGCTTCAGTGCTGAAAAGGGCACAAGTGCATTTTGTCTCAGCACTGCCTGCGGAAACATTGGGGCATGTGGGCTTGATATCCTTTGCAGATTTGGATCAAGCGATGGCTGCAGCCTACGAGGTGGTCGGGGCTGACGCATCGGTCTTGGCACTGCCTTTCGGCGACTCGGTTTTGCCGCAGGAAGCGGCTTAGTACTTTCCTTCGATTTCGTTCAGCGCGCGTCGCGCCTGGTTGAAAGTGGGTCGAAGCTTCAGCGTTATGCGGAATTGTTCTGCGGCTTCGACCGCTTGTCCGAGAGTGCGCAGGGACAGGCCGAGATTGTAGTGGGCCTCGGCGAAGTTTGGCCGCAGGGTGCAGGCTTGCCGGAAATGGTCTTCGGCCTCCTCAAACCGGTTCAAGGCGCGTAGGGCAAATCCGAGGTTGTTATGGGCGCCGGCGTGGGTCGGGTCGGCGTCTAACGCCTGCTCAAAATAATCAGCCGCTTGCACATACTTTTCCAATGTCAGCAGTAAAGCTCCGAAGTTGATGTAGCTCGCTGGGTTGTCGGGGTCTAATATTTTTGCGGCGTAATAGTGTTGTGCCGCGGCTTCGAATTCGCCCTGGGCTTTAAGGGCATTGCCGAGGTTTATATGAGCCGGGGCATAGCCGCTTTCCTTTGCCAACATCTTCCGATAGTGGTTGATCGCCTCATGCCAGTTTTTCAATGACATATAGGCGTTGCCCAGGTTGTAGTGGGCGTCTGGGTATTCGGGATCGATTGCAAGGGCTTGGCGGTAGTGGACGATGGCGGTTTCGCTTTGCTGTTCTTCGTCGAGGGCAAAACCGAGATTGTTATGGGCTCGTGGGTTGTGCGGTGCCATCTCCGCGGTTGTCTGCCAGATGGCAACCGAGTTTGCGTAATCGCGGTTGCGGTCGATGGTCCGATATCCCAGGCCGCAGGCCAATACCAATGCCGCAAGCGTATAGTAGCCGCGGGGTATGGCGAAGCGTTGGCAGAGCGAATGAGCAGCAGTTGCGAGTATCGCGATTGGGCCGATCATGGCTAAATAGACCCGTCGTTCAGCTCCAACTTCGTTGGCCAGGGGGATGATGCTGGAAGTTGGAGCTATGACGACAAAGAACGCGAGCGGAAGAAAGCCAAATCGAGGGGTATGGCGGATCGATATGATGGTTGCCGTTAAGGATAATGTCAGGAATAGTGCCTGTGGCCAAATGTCGGCAATGGTCAAGTCACGGGGGAAACCGTAGTCTAGGATCAATGTCTTGGGCCAGAGGATTTTCTGGAGATAATCGATGATGACCCAGCACTGGTTCAGGGCATAGATCCAGGGCGAGACGTTGCTGTCTAGGCCGATGGAATTTCCGTGGGCGTCGCCGGGCTGCAACAGGGCGAGCATGCTCCAACTGGCGAATAGCCCCAAGTGTAGACTGCGTCGTTGCTGCCAAATTTGGCGCAGCGAATCAGCGACGAATATGCGGTCGTAGATTAATGCCAGTAGTGGTGCGGTGACCATGACCTCCTTGCTCGCCATGCCGAGAATAGCCGCCGCGACTGCGACGCCGGACCAACGAGCGTGGTCGGCCTGGTCGGCGCGGGCGATACAGTACAGTACCAACAAATAGAACAAGCTGACGAGCGATTCGCTGCGCTGGATAGTGTAGTTGATGCATTGTGAGTTTAGCGGATGGACTAACCATAACAGGGCACAGCTAAAAGCCAAGGTTCGCGTCGAATCGGTGATCGAGCGGGCGAGCACGCCATAAAGGGCGAGTGCACAGAGCAGGTGGACGCCGATATTAAAGGCGCGGTAGCCGCCCGGCTCGAGCCCGCCGAGGGCGTAATTGAATGGAGGGTGGCGGCTGTGACGGGCCTACTATTGGTTGCGGCATGGGGGGCTGATGTGGGCAGGGCCCAGTTCGGCGGCCACAATTGCCGGATATCGGAGTTGTTGATAATGGAGGAATGGTCGTCGAATACAAAGGGGTTGTCTAGGCTATTGGCATAGACGAGTAGGCCGATGAGTACGAGTAACCATGGATGGAAGGCAGTAACGCGGTTTGCTGTCGTTGTCTCGGACATGGAGGGCAAAGCTCAGACCGCTTGGCTTTTATTTAACTCTACAGCGGAGAATAGATCTAGTTGCTCAACGGCTTCCCCAGAGAAGCCAGCTAAGCCGATTCCCAACTCTCGAACCCCAATGATACAGGCCTCGGTGCATTCCAAGAGGTCGTTTGCGGATTGCAGCAAGACCGGGAAATCGTCGGTGAAATCCGACAAGCGTTGCGTGCGAACGGTCTGACGTCGGTCGGGGTAGACGACCCGCAAGCTTATCGTGCGGCCCCTGAGCGATCTGCGCCGCAAGCGCCCGCTGAGGGCTGAGGAAAGTTCGCGCAGGGCATCGAGTATTTCTTCGCGCTCGTAGGTTGTGGCGGTGAAGGTTGTTTCTTCGACGAGTTGGCTCGATTGCCCAAGGGGGGTGACTTGCTCGTTGTCTCGTCCCTGGGAGAGCATCCAGAGGTTCTTGCCGCGTTGGCCAAGGCGGTCGGTTAAAAGCTGCAGGGGCGCGGCGGCAAGTTGACTAATGCGCTCGATACCCAACTCACCAAGGCGTTGGCGGGTGATTGTTCCCGCGCCGGGAAGTTTGCTGATCGGTAGGTCGGCAAGAAAAGATTCTATTTGCTCGGGCAAGATGATAACGAGTCCATTGGGGCGGGCCTGGATCATGGCTAGGCGGGCCAGGAATTTGTTGGGCCCCATGCCGATCGAGACCTGTAAACCCATGTGACGCTTGATTTCGCTTTTGATCATTTTGGCCACCCGGCCCCCGAAGGGGATATCGAATTTGTTGTAGGTGACGTCGAGGTAGACGGCGTCGGCGGTGAATTCGACCAAGTCGGTGAATTCGCGCAAGAGTTCACCGACTTGGTCGGGGATCTGTCGCTGGGCGTCGGCTTTGGTGGCTGGGATGGAGTCGATGCCGACGAGAATGACCTTGCGGTGTCCAGTAGGGGTAGAACAGCTCATGAGGCTCGGGCAAAGGGCAGGGAGACGACAGTGGCCTGTGCTCCGTTTGATGTAAGCACGGTGCCAGGGGCACACGCGTTCCGTCGTACATAGGCTAGTGCGATCGGCCCGAGGGCCGGTGAATGTACGGTCGAGGTAATGTGCCCGACTTCGCGTTGGCCGTCGTTTAACGCTTGGCCGGAAGTGGGCAGGTCATTTTCTTGTAGCAACAAACCCACTAAATGCTGTTTTATTTTATCATAGGTATCCAGGCGGGCGATGACTTCCTGGCCGATATAGCAGCCCTTGTCCATATGAATCGCGTGGCCCAAGCCGGCTTCCCAAGGATTGTAGGCGTCGGTTAATTCCCGGCCGAGCGCGGGCATGCCCTGTTCGATGCGTAGGATTTCCCAAGTCGCCTCTGTCATTTGCAGTGCGCCGGCGGCAATGAGTTTCTCCCGCATATCGGCAATCGCTTCCCGGGGGCCGATCGCGCGCAAACCGGGATGACCGTCCCAAGCGGTGCGGGCCAACCACAATGTGTCGTTTGTCGACGGATCGATCAGGTGGCCGTCTTGGTGTTGGTCGAGATCGAGCGAAAGGGTTTGTTGTAGCAACTTGGCCATATGCGGTCCACAGCACTCTAACATCGCCGTTTTATCCGTGACATCCTCAAATTCGATGGCTTCAGCGAAAATAAAACGATCCAGCCAGGTGGGAATCTCTTCTTTAGATTGCGGGTTGAGTAATAGCAACGTGCTCTCGGTGCCGCGATAAAAGACGCCTAAGTCGATTATGCGGGCCCGCTGTTCGATAAAGACCGCTTCGCACCCCTGGCCCGTTTCCAGGCCATTGAAGTTGTTCGTGGTCATGCGATGAAGAAAATCGAGATGGTCGGCGCCGCGGATGCATAGGCGTCCCCAATGCGAGGCGTCACGCAGGGCGGCTTCTGTGCGGGCGGCTCTGTATTCGTCGTTGATACTATCAGTAGGTAAGGTCATTAGAGCGGGCTCAATATCTGTGATGGTTTACATGGTGGGTTAGTATGGGGGCCGAGGTGCGTATTTTGCAGTGAGTGGTTTGTCGTTCGCCCCATATAATCTGCGCGTCGTATGGGGACTTGCCCTCAACCGTGTTGTATAATCTCGAAACGCGAGCCGAGATCCGGATGCTTGGTGACTTCGATCTGCACCGGAAAGGCGGCTTTTAGCTGTTCTAAATGGGTGACGACGAGGACTTTGTCGAAATCGCGGCTGATAACCTGGATCGCCTCGACGAGTTGTTCGAGGCCTTGTTGGTCCTGGGTGCCAAAACCTTCGTCGATAAAGAGGGTGCGAAGGCGGGTGCCCGAGCGCATGGCCAGGACTTTGGAAAGCGCGATGCGCAGGGCGAAATCAGTGCGAAATGCTTCGCCGCCCGAGTAGAGATGGTAGGAGCGCTCGCCGATCTCGTCGGAGATCTTGACATCGAGGGTTTCGCGGGTGCCACCCTTTTTAAGATCGCGCAGCGATTCCAAGGAGATTTGGATGCGGTTGTCGGTCAATTGCGAGAGAATGGCGTTGGCCTCTTTCTCAATTTGCGGTACTGCGTTTTCGATGATCAGTGCCTGAATTCCGTCTTTACCGAAGGCCTCGTCGAGCCGTTGGTAGATCCAGATCTGTCGCCGCTCTTCTTTGAGCTCTTCACGCAGTGTGTCGCGTTCTATGGTCAACTTGATACCGCGGGCGCACAGCGTCTCTAGGGCGCCTTGCCGTTGCAGTAGTTCATCCCTTTCCTTGCGGTGTCGTTCGAGTTGGGACTGGTTCTCCTCCAGTTTTTTATCGATATCAACCAGCTCGCCATCGCGTTTGCGCAACTCCTGCTCGCTTTGCTCGGTTGTCTTGAGTTGCTCTGCGAGCGTTGTGGCTTCGCCTTCATAGCGGACGAGTGATTCGTTGACCGAATCCCGGCGGCGCTGGGCATTTTGCAGACGTTCGAATTTCGTTACGCTGTCGAGTAGATCGTCGAGCCGCAAGCGCAGTTGTCGGTGTACGGTTTCGTCGTAACCGAGCTCGGCAATCTGCCGGTCAATATCTCGCAACTGGTCCTGCTCTTCCTGGGCATAGCGGGATTCGGTAAGGTAGCTGGCGGCGAGGTCCCGTTTCTCCTGCGCTTCGACCTGTTCTCGGGCCAAGCGGTCCGCCTGATTGCGCGCGTCTTGTAGGCGGGTGTGTTCGGCCTCTACTGGGCGCAATTCGACGAGCTTCTCGCGCAGGGCGGAATGCTCTTGGGCGCTATAGCTCAATTGCACTATTTCTCCTTCCAGCTTCAGCAAGCGCTCGCGTTCAGCGGGAGAATAGGCGCCTTCGTCGAGTTCGCATTCGATCGTAGTGATTTTTGCCACCAGCGAATCTTCTTCGGCGCTGTGCTCTTGCAGTTGTTTTTGCCGGGCGCTTCCTTCGGCGAGATCCCGTTGCAGTTGTTGTAGAGGGACCGTTTCTTCTTCGAGGACCTGATAGCGCGCTCTCATCTTATGCACTTGCCCCTCGAGCTCGGCGATGTCTTTTTGCAGCTCGGCGATCTGCTGTTTGTGGCTCTCTTCTCGTTGGGCAAGTTCGTTTTCTACCCGGGCGCGGTGTTCTTCATCGAGCGAGCTTCCGCACAAAGGACATTGCGCAGCATCCGAGTCCAAGTGTCCGGCGGCCTGCTGCTGTTCTTTGGCTAGGCCTTCTTCCTCTGTGCGCAGTTGCTGGCAGCGTTCGGCGATTTGCGTGTTGAGGGTGCTGCCTTCCTCTTTGAGGCGCTCTCGTTGGGCGACCTTGCCTTCCAACTCTACGAGACGTGTCTTCAGTCGTAGGTTGTCGCTTTCTAGGTCTCCCGCTTCCCTTATCGCCCGCCGCACTTTTTCCACGTTTGATGTCAGTGTCTGCGCCTGGATCTTGCGATTTTGCTGCTCGAGGGATATCGCGTGCTCGAGTCTGCTTCGTTCATGTAATAGCGCTTCGTGGCGGATGCGCCCCTGCTCGAGCGCTTGGTCTTGTTCGTTCGTCGCTTTGAACTGTGCGTAGCGGACGGCGATGGTCTGTTCCTGTTCCAACAGGGTCTTCAGCTCATCGAGCTGGCGTTGCCTTTCAACGAGTATGGCCGCCCATTTCTCCTGCCTTTTCTCTACGTCCCGACGGGCCCGGCCGATGGACTCTTGTAATTCTGTGTGCCGGGTGTTCAATTGGCCGCGGGTCTGCACCTTTTGTTCGAGACGACCAACCTGAGTGCGGAGTTCGTTGTGCGTCGCAAAATCCTTTTCGATGGTATCGGCGGCATCGAGTATCTCGCGGTCCTTGCGCTGCTGGTCCCGCAGGTATTCGAGCTCCTTGCCGACTTGCTGCGCCCGTTCGCTGCTGCGTTCCTTCTCGCGGGCAATTTCGGCCAGTTGCTGTCGGACTTGCGCTTGTTGCAAGCGCTGTTCGTCCAGTTCGCTCTGTGTTTTCTCCAGCCTTGCAAGGGTGTCGTTGAGGGTCTGCAATCGCTCGTTGGCCGCTCGCAGTTCGGTTTCGTGTGTGTCGCGTCCGGTTAATTCAACGTCGAGTTCCGCGAGGCGGCTCCGGTGGCTGATACTTTGCTCGTTGTGTTTCTGGTAGTGGAGATGGGCCATGCTCTGGAGTTCGTCGTAGCGTCCTAGACCGAGGATCTGACCAAGGATCTCCTTGCGCTGCCTGGCATTTTTCTGGGTGAATTCATC
>DQLG01000386.1 GCA_015660315.1 Candidatus Latescibacterota bacterium | reverse complement strand
GCGCTGCCCGTCGCCAACAAAATATGCTGCGCCGCCAACACTTGTTCCCCTTCTGCCCCCCCCACCACCACCTTGCCCTTCTCGACGACCTTGCCCGTACCTGCGAAATAGTGCACATCGTGCCCCTTGAACAGCCCCTCGATCCCCTTGACCATCGTCTGCACGATCTTCTCTTTGCGCCCCATCATCGCCCCTAAATCCAACGCCACCTCCCCCAAGCCAATCCCATGCCGATCCAACCCTTTCTTGGCCTTATAGAACAACTCGCTCGACTCCAGCAGCGCCTTGCTCGGAATACAACCGACATTCAAACAAGTCCCTCCCAAATAGCTCTTGTCCACACAAGCCACCTTCATCCCCAACTCCACCGCCTTAGCCGCCGCCACATAACCACCCGGCCCCGCGCCGATAATCACCAAATCAAATGAAAAATCACTCACGACAATCTGCCTCTCTACGAATAAGCTTGGAATACTTAAACGGGGAATTTTTTCTACTATCTTAACTAGGTGTCGATCCCGACCACAACCGCCCTCTACACCTGCAACATCAACCGCGTCGGATCCTCCACCAACTCCTTCACCCGCACCAAAAACGAAACCGACTGCTGCCCGTCCACCAAACGATGGTCATACGACAACGCCACATACATCATCGGCCGGATAACCACTTCCCCGTCGACCGCGATCGGCCGGTCCTTGATCGCGTGCATACCCAATATCCCGCTCTGCGGCGCGTTCAGGATAGGCGTCGACAACAACGATCCAAAGACGCCACCATTGGTAATAGTGAACGTGCCGCCGCTCAACTCGTCCATCGCCAGTTTATTGTCGCGAGCGCCCAGCGCCAAACGCTTGATCTCGCCTTCGACGTCGGCCATCGACAACTGCTCCGCGCGGCGCAGAATCGGCACGAGCAGCCCGCGGTCCGTGCTCACCGCAATCCCCAGGTTGACGAAGTCGTGATAGACGATATCAGTGCCGTCGATCTGCGCATTGACCGCCGGATACTCGCCTAGGGCCAAGACCACCGCCCGCGAGAAAAATGACATCAACCCCAGTGACACACCGTGTACCTCGGCAAAACGTTCCTTGTACTTGGCGCGCAACTGCATTACGCCACTCAAGTCGACCTCGTTGAAGGTCGTCAGCATCGCCGCGTTGTGCTGCGCGCCGACCAGGTGTTGGGCGATGCGCTGGCGAATCCTGCTCATCGGCTCGCGGCGGATACCCTCCTCATCCGATTCTATGGGCTTGAGCGCCTGCCTTGCCGGCGTGGGCGAAGCGGGCACTGGTATTTCTTGGGCCGGTGCAGCGGGCTCGGCCACCGGGGCCTCTTTGGCCGCTGCCTTCAGTCCGTGCAAATGTCCCTGCACATCCTTCTTGGTCAGGCGACCATCCTTGCCCGTGCCGACAATCGCCACCGGATCCAAAGCGTGCTCTTCAACCAATCGACGCACAGCCGGGCTCAACGCCGTTGACGCTTCTTTCGCATCGGCCTGAGCCGCCGGCGCGTCCTCAGTCGACTTGGCCGGCGCAGCAGCGGGCGCCTCCTCCGCAACCTCAACCGCCGGTGCAGCACCTTCTTCAATCCGCGCGATCACCGCCCCCACTTCCAACGTCGTCTCCAATGCCTGCAGATGTTGCAGCACCCCACCCGCCGGCGACGGCAAATCGACATTTGCCTTGTCCGTCTCCAATACGCAGATTGGCTCGTCCCGCTCGACATATTGGCCATCGCTTTTGAGCCATTCGATTAGAATCACCTCACTGACCGATTCGCCCATACCCGGTATCGCTACGTCTACTGCCATTACCAACGCTCCTATCGATCTTTTATTTTAGCCGGATGCCCGTTCAGATACGCTCTTGCCCACCCCCTGCAACACCACTTCCGCACCCCGTAAGTCAAGGGTCTGAGTGATGATTTCCTGTTGTTCAGACTGGTGTATATGCCCCGAACCGGTCGCAGGACTCGCCGCCTCGTCGCGACCGATATAAGCCAGGTCGCAATCGGCAGGTAGCAACTTGTCCAAGTAGGAACGGACAAAGTTCCAGGCGCCCATATTCTGCGATTCTTCCTGTACCCAATAGATCTGTTTGGCGTTGGCATAACGGTTCAGGACGGCCTGCAATTCGTCCGACGGAAAGGGATAAAGCTCCTCAATCCGCACCAACGCCACCCCGGCGACCTCTTCGTTCTCCCTGCGGGCGGCGATGAGATCGTAGTAGATCTTGCCCGAGCACAAGGCCACCCGACTAATTTCGGCGGGCTCGGTGATTTGCTCGTCGTCGATCACCCGCAGAAAAGACCCGTCGGTGAATTCGTGCAATGCCGAAACGCACAGTTTGTGTCGCAGCAAGCTCTTGGGCGTCATCAGCACCAGCGGCTTGCGGAAGTTGCGGTGGATCTGCCGGCGCATAAGATGGAAAAGCTGCGCCGGCGTGGTCGGGTAGGCAACCTGCATATTATTTTTGGCGCACAATTGCAGGAAACGCTCGACCCGCGCGCTCGAATGTTCCGGGCCCATGCCCTCATAGCCATGCGGCAAAAGCAGCACCAGACCACACATCCGCTGCCATTTGGTTTCGGCGCTAGCGAGGAACTGGTCGATAATCATCTGCGCGCCGTTGACAAAATCTCCGAATTGTGCTTCCCATAAGATCAGCCGCCGCGGATCCGCCGTGCTAATACCGTATTCAAACCCGAGCACCGCCAACTCTGACAGCATCGAATTGATCACCGTAAAATCGGCCTGGTCCCGCGACAAATGCTGCAAGGAGACGTGCTCCGCGCCCGTATCGACGTCGTGCCAAACGGCGTGGCGGTGGGCGAAGGTTCCGCGCTGGCTGTCCTGCCCCGTCAAACGCACCGGCACTCCCTCCAGCAACAACGAGCCGAAGGCCATCATCTCGCCGCAGCCCCAATCCACCAGCTCCTCACCCGCGGCCATCGCCCGACGCGACTTGACCATCCGCTGCAAGGTGCGATGCAACGCGAAACCCTCCGGCACTTCGGTCGCCCGTTCGACGACCCGCCGCAGCGTTTTAGCATCGACGGCGGTGTGTGCGCTCCAGTCTTCGGTCGCCCAGGTCAGCCCCTGCCAGACGCCGCCGAAAGTCGAAGAATGTGGTTGCACCTGTAACCGCCGGGCGATTTCCTGGGCTTCGTCCAGACGGTTGCGAATCCGCCCACGGATCTCGTCGACCTCCTCCTGGCCGATCTTGTTCTGGGCGATCAACTGGAAGGAGTAGAGATGGAGGATCGTCGGATGCTTGGTGATCTCCCTGTACATCAGCGGTTGCGTCAACGTCGGGTCATCGGCCTCGTTGTGCCCGTACCGACGATAACACCATAGGTCGATGATCACGTCGACCTTGAAACGATTCCTAAACTCCATTGCCAAACGCGCCGCGTGCACCACCGCCTCGGGGTCGTCGGCGTTGACATGGAAGACCGGGGCTTGGATTTGTTTGGCCACATCGGTCGGATAAGGCGTAAAACGCGTCTCTTGGGGCGTTGCAGTATAACCGAGCTGGTTGTTGATGATCACGTGGATGGTGCCGCCGGTGCGATACCCTTCCATCTCCGAAAGATTGAGCGTCTCGGCGACGATGCCCTGGCCGGTAAAGGCCGCCTCGCCGTGGATCAGCACCGGCACCACCCGCATGCCCTCCGTATCGTGCAGATAGGCCTGTTTGGCGTAAACGATCCCCTCGATGACCGGATCGACCAATTCGAGATGGCTGGGGTTGAAGCTGAGCGAGAGATGTACCTTGCGGCCCTTGTCCGTCACATGGTCGTACGAATAGCCCTTGTGGTATTTGACGTCGCCCTCGTTGTCGGCGCGATCGGACTGGTCGGCCCCCTCAAACTCGGCGAGGATATTCTCGTAGGGTTTGTGCAACAGATGCGCCAGCACGTTGAGCCGCCCGCGATGGGCCATGCCGATCACCACCTCCTCGACCCCCAAATCCGAACCAGTGCTCACTAATTCGTCCAGCAACGGCACCAGCGATTCACCGCCCTCCAGCGAGAAGCGCTTCTGGCCGATATAGCGCGTGTGCAGAAACTGCTCGAACTCCTCGGCGGCCATCAGGCGCGAGAGCATCTGCCGCGATTTTTCCTCCGAGAGAGCCGGGTGGTTGAGGCAAGGCTCCATCCGCTCCTGCAACCAAGCACGTTGCTCCTTGTCCGGAATATCCATGTACTCGATGCCGATTGAGCGGCAATAGGTCATTTTCAGCTTGGCCAGCAGCCCCTTCAACGAACTATCGGTCTCGCCGAGAAACCCGCCATTGCCAACGCCCTTTTCCAAGTCCTCCGCCTCGATGCCAAACTCCGACAGCTCCAACAATGGCAGACTGTCGCGGTTGTGACCGAGCGGATCGAGTTTGGCGACGAAGTGGCCCAATTGCCGATAGGCCTGGACTAACGCGTGTACCCCGCGATCGGTGCGCACCCGACGGCGGCGCTCCTCGCCGGGGGGGGACGCATGCACCACTTCCGCCTCGGATGTTTCCACTTCCGAACGCAGAAAACCAAACTCGAAACCCTTAAAGAAATAGCGCCACTCTACATCAAGGGAATCCGGGTCGCTTAAGTACTGCTGGTAGAGTCCCTCGATATACTCGGTATTTTCATTGTGGGGATCGAACGACGACATGGGCCTACTCCAATTTCAGGTCCTTTTCCACCGCGGGCATTATAATGTCTAAAAATAGGCATAATCAGGACTTAGGACAAAAAACAAATTTGTAGTTTTCCAGCCCCCGGGCGCGGATTTCCCCCGCTAATAAGACCCATTGCCATTTTTAATGCCGATTTCCTTGAGCCCGAAAATGCCAGCGCCTAAATTAGCTTCATCACCCTATACCAGAAAGTCTAACGCCCATGTTGCTGAGCTTTGCAGGTCCACCCGCTCTCTCCGACTTCCGCCGCCTGCCTCTGCTCGAGCGCTGCCGTCAGGCCCTGCCCGATCTCGACGATCTACAAACGACCTACTTCTACGCGGTACAACTCGAGTGCCCGATCAACACAGAACAACAAACGCGCCTCACCCGCATTCTCGACGTCAGCGACCCCGTCCCACCGGGAGCGACCAACGAAATAGCCGTCTGCCCTCGGCCGGGCACCACCTCGCCTTGGTCGAGCAAGGCCACCGACATCCTCAAAAATTGCGGTCTGGACTTCGTGCGGCGCGTCGAGCGCGGCATACGTTACACTTTTATCGCCGACCGGACGCCGACTGCTGCCGATATCGCCCCGGTCCTGCCCCTGCTCTACGATCGCATGACCGAGGCCGCTATTACCGATAGCGCAAAACTCTTCCACCAAGTCGAAGCGCAACCGCTGCTGCGCGTTCCAGTGCTGGCCGAAGGCCGACAAGCCCTCGTCACGGCCAATAGCACCATGGGCCTGGCCCTGTCCGACGAAGAAATCGACTATGTACTCAACGCCTACTCAGATCGTGACCCAACCGACGTGGAGTTGATGATGTTCTCCGTCGTTAACTCTGAGCATTGCCGCCACAAGATTTTCAACGCCGACTGGATTATCGACGGCCAGCGCCAAGCCCGCTCGCTCTTCGATATGATTCGCTACACGCACGCCACTCACCCGCAGGGCACGGTCAAAGCCTATTCCGACAACTCCGGCATCATTCAGGGTTTTACCGCACCAATCTTCCGTCCACAGCTCGACCAGGACAACCGCTACACCTATCGCGACCAGCAAACCCACGTGCTGATCAAGGTCGAAACCCATAACCACCCGACCGCCATCTCTCCCTACCCTGGTGCCTCCACCGGTGTCGGCGGCGAGATCCGCGACGAGGGGGCGGCCGGCACCGGCGGCTGGTCACAAGCCGGGCTGTGCGCCTTTTTCACCTCGCATCTGCGCCTGCCCGACTTCGCGCAACCCTGGGAAAAGGACCACGCCGAATTCCCCGCGCGCTTGGCCACACCGCTCGAAATCATGACCGAGGGACCGATCGGCGGGGCGGCCTTTGGCAACGAGTTCGGCCGACCTAATATTCTCGGCGTCTTCCGCACCACCGAAGACGTCTTCGCTGGCCGCTACCGCGGCTACCACAAACCGATCATGGTCGCCGGCGGCGTCGGCCTGATCGACGAGCAGCACGTCGAAAAGCGGGCCCCCGACCCGGGCGACTATGTCATCCAGCTCGGCGGTCCGGCAATGCTTATAGGCCTGGGCGGCGGCGCCGCGTCGAGCATGGACACCGGTTCCAACCTCGAAGACCTCGATTTCGCCTCGGTCCAACGCGACAACCCCGAGATGGAGCGCCGCTGCCAAGAACTAATCAGCCGCTGCATATCGCTCGGTGACGAAAATCCCATTATCACCATCCACGATATCGGCGCCGGCGGCCTGTCCAATGGCTGCCCCGAGTTAGTCGAGGACGTCGGCGCGCGTTTCGATCTGCGCGCGATTCTCAACGACGACCCCGGTATGAGCCCGATGCAGATCTGGTGCAACGAGGCGCAGGAGCGCTACGTACTGGTCATCGGCCGCGACGACCTCGACCGCTTCACCGTATTGGCCGAGCGCGAACGCTGCCTTTTCGCCGTCATCGGCGCAGTAACCGGCGACGGCAAGCTCAACCTCGACGACCCGCTACTCGACGACAAACCCATCGATGACCTCGATCTGGCAGTGCTATTGGGCAAACCACCAAAAATGTTACGCGCTGTCGCCCACCTCAGCGAATCGCACGCACCGCTCGCGCTCGGCACCGTCTCCATCACCGACGCTGTCGAGCGCGTATTGCGCTTCCCGGCCGTGGCCGCCAAAAACTTCCTGATCACCATCGCCGACCGCACCGTCACCGGCCTGATCGCCCGTGACCAGATGGTCGGCCCCCACCAGGTCCCCGTCTCCGATTATGGCATGACCTGCCACTCTTTCCAAGGCCACACCGGAACGGCGATGGCCATCGGCGAACGAACACCGCTCGCCCTAGTCGACGCACCAGCCTCCGGCCGCATGGCCGTCGCCGAAGCGATCAGCAATATCGCCGCCGCCCACATCGGCCCCATTCACCATATCAAACTTTCAGGCAACTGGATGTGTGCCTGCGGCGAAGAGGGCGAGGATGCTGCCCTCTACGATACCGTACAGACTGTGGGTATGGAATTCTGTCCCGAATTGGGCGTCTCGATACCGGTGGGCAAGGACTCATTGTCGATGCGGGCCATCTGGGAAGATTCACAAGGAGCCGCGCACAAAATAGTTGCGCCACTGAGCCTGGTCATCTCGGCTTTTGCGCCCGTCGAAGATACCCGCCGCGCCGTCACCCCCGACCTAAAAAAAGAACCGGATACCCGTCTATTGCTCGTCGACTTGGGCCACGGACAAAACCGCCTCGGCGGATCCTGCCTCGCCCAGACCTACAACCAACTCGGCGATCAGATCCCCGATATCGACCCCAGCGACCTGCGCCATTTCTACAACGCCATACAAGACCTGCTCAGCCAGAGCCTTATCCTCGCCTATCACGACCGCTCCGACGGCGGACTCTTCACCACCGTCGCCGAAATGGCCTTCGCCGGCCGCAACGGCGTCGACCTCGAACTCGATGGACTCGGCGACGATGCGCTCGCGGCACTCTTTTCCGAAGAAATCGGCGCCGTGATCCAGTACCGCACTAGCGACGAAGAGACCGTGCTCGCCGCCTTCGCGCAACAGCAAATAGGCGGGCTCGCCCATATCATCGGCGCCCCGAGCAACGATTTGCAATTGCGCATAACTAGTAATCGCGAAATGCTCTACACCGCTTCCATACTCGATCTGCACGCCGTCTGGTCCGAGCTCACCTACCACATGCAGGCCCATCGCGACAACCCCGACTGCGCCCGTGAGGAATACCAGGCCATCGCCGACGAGCAAGACCCCGGCCTAAACTTCCATCTCACCTACGAAACCGCTCCTTCGGTGATTACCGCTACTCGCCCAAGGATCGCCGCCCTAAGGGAGCAAGGCGTCAACGGCCAGGTAGAAATGGCCGCCGCCTTCGACGCGGCCGGTTTCGACGCCGTCGATGTGACGATGACCGACCTGATCGAAGAGCGTACCGATCTCGGTCAGTTCCACGGGCTAGTCGCCTGCGGCGGCTTCAGCTATGGCGATGTATTGGGCGCCGGCGCCGGTTGGGCGCGTTCGGTGCTTTTTCACGATAAATTACGCGATCAGTTTATAGCCTTCTTCGAACGCCCTGAGACCTTTTCTTTGGGTGTTTGCAATGGCTGCCAGATGCTCTCGCACCTCAAAGAGTTGATCCCCGGTGCAGAAAACTGGCCAAAATTCCTGCGCAACCGCTCCGAGCAATTCGAGGCGCGGCTGGTTACCGTCGAGGTCCTAGAGAGCAATTCCGTGTTCTTAAAAGGCATGGCCGGATCGCGTTTACCCATTGCTGTCGCACACGGCGAAGGCCGCGTCGAATTCGTCCAAGACCAGGACTTGCACACCGCTCGCGCGCAAAACCAGCTCTGCCTGCGCTATGTCGACAATAGCGGCGCACCTGCCGACCGCTACCCATTAAACCCCAACGGCTCCCCCGAGGGCCTCACTGCACTCTCCAGCGCCGACGGCCGCGCCACCATCATGATGCCGCACCCGGAGCGTGTCTTCCGCAATGTACAACTTTCCTGGCGGCCACAAGAATGGGCCGGCGAGGAAGGCCCATGGCTCAAAGTTTTTCAGAACGCGCGCGCTTTCGCGGACGGCAACTAACGTAGTGAGGTCATAACGGCGGTTGGGCAACCAGAGCCTATTCGCCCTGGTTAACCAACCGCACGATTAGCACAGTCAGCATGGCCCGCTGGGCAACACTACAGCGGGGCATGTTTATTAGCTCCACACCATCCGGGAGCCTCTCCAGGCACCACACCGGCCCAATGACCAGCCACTTTATCGTCGAGCACGACCGCGCCGGTAGCAGAGAGAGCGACGACATCCACTTCGATACGCTATTCGACGATGGCCAAGGGGCGTCAATCTCTTGAGCTCTCCGGCAAGAATGGGCAGATTAACTCCTTGACAACCCTTGATATTCTACCACTTGTATGGTCTAGTCGAGAACTTTTGGCGCCCCCTTCTTGACGCCATTCCGGCTTAACACCAAACTATACACCCGAATCACTGCAAGTCTAACTACGCCAGGAGCATCCATGATTACACCCATCCGCTGGGGAATTCTCGGCCCGGGCAGCATCGCCAACCAGTTCGCCAAAGGCCTGCAGGCCGCCCCTGACGGCCAATTGGTCGCCGTCGGTTCACGCGACCTGCAACGCGCTGAGGCCTTCGCCGAGCAATACGATGCCCCGAATCGCCACGGTTCCTACGAAGAATTGGTCGCCGACCCCGAAGTCGACGCCATCTACGTCGCCACCCCACACCCTTTCCACAAAGAAAACTCGATCCTCTGCCTCGAAGCGGGCAAGGCCGTTCTTTGCGAGAAACCCTTCACCGTCAACGCCGCCGAAGCCGCAGAAATTGTCGCCGTTGCGCGCGCTAAAAAAGTCTTCCTTATGGAGGCCATGTGGAGCCGCTACCTACCTATCATCGTACAGGTGCGCAAGTGGCTCGACGAGGGCACCATCGGCATACCACTACAAGTCAACGCCGACTTCGGCTTCCGCGCCGGCATCAACCCCGAAGGCCGCCTGTTCAGCCCCGCATTGGCCGGCGGCGCGCTGCTCGACGTCGGTATCTACGTCGTCTCCTTCGCCGCGATGGTACTCGGCTCAGATCCCGAACAGGTCGCCGCTACCGCACATATCGGCGAAACCGGTGTCGACGAAAACACCGGCATTCTCCTGCGCTACAAAAGCGGCGCGGTCGCCACGCTCTCGTGCGCAGTGCGTGCCTCCTCGCCGCATATGGCGCGTATCGTCGGCAGTGAAGGCACCATCTGCGTCGCTGCCTCCTGGTGGAAAGGCGAAGCCGCCACGCTCAAAGCCGGCGACCGGGAGGAAGTGATCGAATTACCGCTCGCCGGCAATGGCTACAACTACGAGGCCCAGGAAGTTGCCCGTTGCCTCGCCACAGGCGAGCTTGAAAGCCCCATCATGCCGCTCGACGAAACCGTCGCGCTGATGCGCATCCTCGACGAGGCCCGTGCGCAAATCGGCCTGAAATACCCGATGGAATAAGAGGACCCTACAATGAAATACAGCAGCGTTACAGGTATCGAAAAGAAGATTTCACGGCTGGTCCAGGGCTGCATCATGCTCACCCGCCAGAAACAAGAAGAAGGTTTTGCCCTCTTGGACGCGGCCCGTGCCGCCGGCATCACCGCCTACGACACCGGCCATATCTACGGCGGCGGTGACTGCGACCGCATGCTCGGCCTATGGATGGAAGCGCGCGGAAACCGCGACGAAGCCGTCATCATCGGCAAGGGCGCGCACCTCAACCAGGATCGCAACCGCGTCACCCCTTACGATATCGCCTCCGATATGGCCGACAGCTTAGTGCGCCTGCGCTCCGATTATATCGACCTCTATCTACTGCACCGCGACGACCCGTCCGTGCCGGTCGGCCCCATAGTCGACGCGCTCAACGAGCACCACGCCGCCGGCCGAATCCACGCCTTCGGCGGCTCCAACTGGACCCCGGAGCGCATCGCCGAGGCCAACGAATACGCACACAAACACAATCTGGTGCCCTTCGCCGTCTCCAGTCCGAACTTCAGCCTCGCCGAGCAGTTCGAAGAGCCATGGACCGACTGCCTGTCGATCTCCGGCCCCGCGCAGGAAGACGCCCGCCAAGCCTACGCCGCTATGGACATGCCGCTCTTCACCTGGTCGAGCGTCGCTCGCGGTTTCTTCTCCGGCAAAATCACCAGCGCCAACGCCGAAGAAGTGCGCGATCAATTCGACGGCTCAATGCCCAAATCATATTATCACGAGGACAACTTCAAACGCCTCGACCGCGCCTGGGCCTTAGCAGAAGAAAAAGGCCTTTCGGTACCGCAGATCGCCCTCGCCTACGTGCTCAGCTATCCGCTCAATATCCACGCCCTCGTCGGCAGCGCTAACGCCGACGAGGTCGCCTCTAATGAACAGGCATTGGCAACACGTCTAAGCGATGCCGAAATGGCCTGGCTCGATCTGCGCAGCGAGGAGCGCTAATAATGAGCAAGCGCCCAAACGTCGTCGTGCTGATGTCCGACCAACAGCGTCTCGACACCGTCGGCTGCTACGGCCTCAACGACATTTGCAAAACGCCCAATATAGACGCCTTGGCCGAACGCGGCGTGCGTTTTGACGCCGCGTTCACCCCCACCGCTATCTGCTCGCCTGCACGCGCTTCCTTCTATACTGGCCTCTACCCGCACAAACACGGCGTCACCGGTAATGGCCTGTGCATCAACGAAGGCGTGCAAGGTGTCAACCACTATCTCGATGAAGTCGGTTATCGCTGCGGTTATGCCGGTAAGTGGCACGTCGACGAAGAAACCGGCCCCTCTGGTTACGGATTCACCGGTCAAGATTTTATGGGCTACGCCTTTCCCGGCTCCGGCCTCCTGCCCGGCCTGCAATTCGGCGCCAAACCCCACGGCCACAACCCCTACGCCGACTATCTCAAGGAGCGTGGCTTCGACCCGCCGCCCAACGTTACCAACCGCTATGTCGGCACCAATCCCTCCAACCAGGCCCAGGAGATGTTCGCGCTGCACGACGGCCCAGTCGAATCCTGCATCGAATATTTCGTCGCCGAAGAAGCCAATCGCGTACTCGACGAAATCGCCACTGACGACGAGCCGTTCTTTCTCTGGG
>DQLG01000236.1 GCA_015660315.1 Candidatus Latescibacterota bacterium | reverse complement strand
GACTGTCTGCTGCAAGTGCTCTCTGGCACTAAGTCGCAATGTTTTAATCTCCGTCCAATCTTCCATTGCCTCGTCTAGCGCATTGCGAAAATTGGCCGCAGAGAGTACCACGGTTTGCCATTTTAGACCGCCTTTGAGCGAAACTTCTGCCGCAAATTCATCTAAACGCACCACGAGTTTATTCGACTGCTCACAACGTACTTCCAACACCAGTTTTGCCCCTTGGGGTGCAGCCCACTGTGGATCATAGACTTTATGCATTGTCCGTGCCCAATCGACCGGACGGTATGTGAACCACTCCTTTTCCCAGCCACTTGCAAATGTCTCGATCAGCGGCGAAGGCTTGAGCATGGCCTTTATCCCCGCCGCCTGGAGTTCCTCCGCGCTGACGAGATGTACTAGCGAAGACAGGTTGAATGTTGTAGCGGTGTACGGCCGGTAATAGTATCCCGCGCCCGTGACGGGCTCATCGAGTGGGTATACCACGTTGGCATAGACCCAAAGCGACTTGTCCGTGCTGGACACCGGCATCTCGGCTTTCCAGGCATCGCCTTCCTTGGTTGTTACTGCATGATGCCAGAACCGGTTCATTGTGTTGTCTCTATCGTCCTCCTGGCCATCCATCTGCCCTTGCTGCGTGTAGTAGACATCAACATACAGTATGGCCACGGACGTATCCGGTTTGACTGCGATAGAAGGCACTTTGTTTGTCGTCTCCAGCGCCAACTCGGTTTGCGGCGTTTGCGGAAAAGTGAATGTCCCCTTCAGGTGTTGATCCATCCATAGCTGAGTGGCGACCTCGTATTCGGCCGTATCTTGGTGGTTGTGATGTGCCGAAGAGGTGATCCGCCAGTCCGATGTTTGGATTTCATCGACCGCTGCCGGTAGATCGTCAATCCGGCCGTGGAAGTCGTTGGCCGGACTGAGAAAAATAATCGGGCAGGAGATGTGCTGCAAGTAGACGGTATCGCGAATTGTGTTCCTCAGCAACTCGTTGCTCTTGTCGAGATCGCTGATACCGCCGCACGAAGGCGCCGCGGCTTTGATGCGGTCATCTGCTCCCGCCACCATCACCGTCAATTTGCCACCCATCGAGTGACCGTAGACACCGAGTTTGTCGCCATCTACTTCCGCTTGCTGCTCCAGAAAGGTCAACGCCCGACGCGCGCCGAGGGTACAGAGCAACCAGTTACTGTTGCGGGGTGACGCGATATCATCGAGCGTCCACGCCGCAGGGGAGAGGTTGCCCCAATTGGAATTCTCCCTATTGCGGTTGGGGTGGTGGTAAGCATCAAGCATACCCCAATCGGTGATGACTTTATACTTGGGATCATCGGTCTTGCCCGCCCAAAAAAGCTTCACCTCATCGGGAGTTACCCGGTATGCAGGTGCATCAATGCGGCCTCCCCAGGAGATTGAGATCGTGGCGTAGCCGCGCTTGGCATTGGTCAGGCAAGCGTTGTAATGGGCATATTGCCCCCCTCCATGAATCTGGACTAGTCCGGGGAGTTTTTTGCCCCCTTTGGGATATCCGTACACCGCGGCCATCATGGCTCTCCGGCCTTTGAACACGCCGATGCGGTAGCGCAGGACCTTCAAGACGACGCCGTCCTCTTCCCATTGTTGCAAGATTTCGACCTCTAGTAGTTCCGTCCGCGGAGCAAAATCTGTCCAGATTTCCTCAAAACTCTGTGGCGGAATCCCCGCACTCAAAGGCGGCCAGGTCTCCGTCAATGCGTTATGTGAATTCATCGCTTCGATACTCCTCCCAACCTACGTTGGTGGCTACTGCGAGACCCAAGAAAGACAAAATCCAGAAATCGCTGGTATTGCCTGCCGTTTTTCTGATGTGGTCAAACCATTGTAGCACCACCGAAGCTGTGAAACAGAGCCGAGGGAGCCGTGTTAATCGCTGGCGACTCCTTGGCGGCGAAACGCTTTAAAATGAATTAAGTTCTTGCCAGCACCCCGCTAAAAGAAATTGAATACCGACTTGGGAATAACGCCGGCGAAATCGATGAAGTTGATCGTGAAATGAGCCAAGATGATGGCAGGCAAGGACCGCGTTCGCAGATAGGTGATCATAAAAATGGCACCGATAATGGATGTGATCAACACGGCGTGCAGGCCGAGACTCCAGTGGATCAGGCCGAAAGCGACGGATGAAATTATCACTATAACAAACGGGCTTTGGGTGTATCTGTTGAGAAACGTGTGCATGTAACCGCGGAAAACCAACTCTTCAAATATCCCCACCATAAGCAATCCAAACGTAAGGTCTATCCAATCCCAGATCGGGTTAGTAATCGCTGGCATGCCACCAAGCGCCGCGTAGCCGGGAAGATTCGCTATTAATGGATATCCATTTTGATCTATTGCGGTGCCGACTAGTGTCACAGCTAAAAATGCCACTAGGAACGATGGCATTGTCTGCATTGTTAGTCCGAACTCCGAAAGGCGCATTTTCTTGCTGAGAGTCAACCAAAGCACCACTAGCAAGGGAAAGAGCTTCACGCTTACATAGTCTATGAATAGCCACCAACGCCAGCTTTTGACATACATGTTTGAAAAGTCGTTCAAATAGAACAGGCTAGTCAATAGAACTAAAACCAAACAATAAAGCCTGCTCATCTTCATCTACTCCGCCTCCTTGCTTCGTCTTATAGGGTCTATCGCTAGTGGTTAACGATTGTACTATTTGCGACCCCCGCATATGCGGGCTGGGCGGATGCCCCGCAGCGTCAATGGCCGTGTCCTGAGAAGTTTCCTTTATGCTTTTGTCTGCGGGATGTTCTTCAGAACGCGGTTTTTCATTGGTATCGGGCTGTAGGAGCATTCAGGAAAAATGCAGGATAGAAACTCGGTAATAGCAAGTTTTCGAACAACCGATGGACCTCTATATGGATACGTTACTATTTAGTAGAGAATCAACGCCAGCGTGTCGTATTGTCGGGTCTTCGCTTGGATTGTCAATCTTAGCTGGACTTTTCACCCGTTCGCCAAGGTATGGCACTGGATCCGGTCGGACGGGGGCCCGTGGGGCGTATTGGCATCTTCTCATAGGAGCGGTAGCACACGTCGAGGTGCGGAGTCTCTATCCGCACATGTCCGCGATAGCGCGATTCCATCAGCGCGTCCAGCGCCCCGCTGGTCAACAAGGTGCGCTCCACTGGGTACTGGGGCTTGCCGGTGAGGAACATCTCCTGGATGTTCAGGCCCATGTAGACGAAGTGCGGATGCGGATCACCATGCAGGAAGACCTCCATTCCCTGTAGCTCGCCGCCGCTTCTACCGGCGTAGCCCCAGCCGCTCAGGTGCCCGTTTAGGATCAGACTCGCGGCGCGCAGACCGTCGGCATATTCGAGGAGAAACAGGGCGGGATTCTCGCAATTGTCCTCCATCCGTCCCGGTGTTCTCGGCTTGATGTGCTCCTCGGCGGCAGCGGCTAGCTCCCGCGACCACAGTCCCTGCTTTTCCGCCTCCCATACTTCTTGCCCTTCGAGGCATTGCACTGCAACGATGCCCGTCTCTCCGTTTCGTCTCCGTTCGACCATACACTGCAGCAGTTCCAGGGCGTGAAACCCGTAGGCATCGAGCCCTCCGTAGGCCATGGACAGAGCTTCCTCAACCGGGGTTTCGAGTTCGTATTCCAACCAGGGATTGCGATAGGCCACAGGCAGAGACGAGCCGGCCATGAACGGCACCTTTAGTGCAAGGGCGCGGTCATACATCCACCTGGCCTGCTCCCAGCTATAGGAAAGATGTTTATCGTTGAAAACCGGCACCGAGTGCCCCGAGGTGGAAAAGAGGCCACAAACCTGCTCGAAGAAGAAGCGTCGCGGGTAGAGTTTCTGTCCCTTTTCGTTCGATCCGTAGTCGCCGTGTTCGCCGATGATGAGCACTCCGTCCACTGCTAGCTCTCCGCCTCCCAGTGTGAGGGCTTTGACGATGCTCGGGTAGATGGGGATGCCGTGTTCCCGGGCAAACGGGACGCAGACATCTGCTTCGTGGATCTGATCCAGATAGATCGATGCTAGATCCACCTTTGGCTCCAGCATGCCATCGTCCGTGGGAAACCCCTTGATCAGCTTGGGGAGAATCACTTCGGCATGGGAGCGGGTGAAACAGGTGGTGAGTATCGCAGCGATCTTTTTGCGCCCGGTCATAGCGGCTACTCCTTTTAGCTGTTCTTTGAAGCGACTACCATAAAATAGAAAGAGAGTACAGTGGAACGGCAAGCAGAAGAAAAATTTGAGAAGCTAACGAAAATTCATTTGGGTATCTGCTGAATAGATTAACGATAAGTACTATAATGTATCAACCAATCTTTTATTTTTTGAATTTCTATAACGTTTCTTGGCTTTGCGAATCGGGCTGAGCTTTTAGTGAAGGGAGGATGCCGGTAAGGCCCAGCCACGCAAGAGGTGCAGCGCAAAGGCGATATTAATCATCTCGACTGATAGAGCCTAACAGCGAACGACCTGCTCTACGTCGGGCACGGGCAACGCATCTGGGTGCTGGGGCAACACTGCTTTGCCCCAGGCCGATATAAGCGCGCCGTCGCGCTCTAATTCACCGCTGCGCCGCTCTACATATTCGGGATCCCAGTCGGCGTAGAGCCGCGCCATCAGTTCTTCACGCACAGCAGCATAAGCGCTATCTTCACCCAAATCGTTTAGTTCATCGGGATCATCGGTTAAGTTAAACAACACCGGCGGCGTATCATCGTGGCATTTGTATAACTTCCAAGGTCCCCGGCGCAGCATGCGCGAAGCGGGTTCGCCAGCCCCTGTGCGCATCTCACTCACCGTTTCACCCGGCCGCAGAGGATCTTCTTGGCCCTGCAGCAGCGACCGCAGCGAATGGCCATCGGTCTGCGGCAGTTTTGAACCGCCGGCCAAATCCACTGCCGTCACGCCAATGTCCATCAAATTACATATGGCGGTGCAGACCGTTGCCGCCGGCACGGCACCGGGCAATCGGGCAATTAGCGGCACGCTCACCGAAGCTTCGTAATAGTTGCTCTTCCACCAGCAGCCGTGTAAACCGGCCATCTCGCCGTGATCCGAACAGTAGATGACCAGCGTATTCTCGGCCAACCCCGCTTCGTCCAACGCCGACAGCAGTTTTCCCACCTGTGCGTCAAAATATTCACACAGGCCATAATAGGCCGCGCGCGCCACGCGGATGCGCTCGCTTTCTAAAGGCACGTCTATTTTGCGCCGTTTTTTAAAATTTTTAATCGCCTGTGGCTGCCGTGCCAGGTCTGCTATGCTCGGTTCGGGCACGTCGACTCGTTCGTAGTAATAGTCGTAGAGTTCTTTCGGCGCAAAAAATGGACAGTGCGGCAGTACAAAGCTGGCCACCGCGGCAAAGGGTCTGTCGCCGCCTGCGGCCTTTGCGCGCAGATATTCCACTCCCGCCTCGGCCACCATCTCATCAAAGGCTTGATACGTAGTGCGCCCATAACCCGCAATTTCCACACATTCGCGGATCTGTCCCGACGTGCTGGCCGGAATATCCTTAAACATCGGCTCGCCCAAACGCGGCACGCCCGGATGATGAGCGCTGTATTCACCGATGGGGCGCCGCTCAAAACCGTGGCGCTGATCCGAGCCGACAAAATGCATCCTGCCGATTAGCGCCGTTTCGTATCCAGCCGCCCCCATGGCGTGCGCCCAGGTGGGAATGGCCGAATTCAGGATATGGGCGTTGTTCCAGACCTCGTTGGCGCTAGGGCGCCGCGTGCTCATAAAAGCCATGCGCGCCGGTACACATAACGGCGCAGCCGTATAGGCGCTGGTAAAACGCATGCCCTCGCTGGCTAGTCGATCGAGATTAGGCGTACGCACTAGAGTATCGTCGTAACAGCCGAGCTGGTATTTGCTGTGCTGGTCGGACATTATGACGAGTATATTGGGGCGTTCCATCGCTTAACCTTTCGCTTGTAATCGGCCGCAGTGCATGCTAATTAAGCAGCTTGTAATACTGAGGAGGTTCCCT
>DQLG01000209.1 GCA_015660315.1 Candidatus Latescibacterota bacterium | reverse complement strand
GTTCGCGCCCACCCTTGCCGACGACCAGAATATTCATTGCTGCTCCTTCTTTAGACTAAAGATAGCCGAATTCGCGCAAGTCACGGTCGGTATTGCGCCAATCTGAACGGACCTTGACCCACAGTTCAAGAAAAACCGGCGCCTCGAGCAATTCTTCCACCCCAGCGCGGGCCTTGCGGCCAATGGAGTGGAGGTTTTTCCCTTTTTTGCCGATGACAATACCCTTCTGACTCTCTCGCTCGACATAGATGATGGCATTGATATAGGTCTTGCGGCCCTCTTGCTCGCGGAACTCCTCTATATGGACATTGATGGCATACGGCAGTTCGTCTTCGAGGTGCTCAAAGGCGGCTTCGCGAATCAACTCGGCGACAAAAAAGCGCTCGGGCTGTTCGGCGACCATATCGTCCGGATACAGTTTGGGGCCATAGGGCAAGTAGGCTTCGAGTTGCGAAAGCAAATCGTCGAGTCCGTCGCCGCGCAGAGCGGATACCGGGATCGGTTTTTCTATGCCGAATTCATTTTCAAGGGACTGTTGTAATGGTGTGATCTGGGCCGGTTTTACTAAATCGATTTTGTTGAGTGTAGCGAGGACCGGCACTTGCGCGCGTTTGAGAAAACGCTTGATAAGCACATCGCGGTCTTTGGGCCGCGATGCATCGACTAACAGTAGGATTATATCGGCTTGGCGTGCGGCCTGGTCGATTTGATTTTCCATCGTTCGATGTAATTTGTAGTCGGCGTCGAGTAAACCCGGCGTGTCGAGAAATATGATCTGGCTCTGTGGACGAGTGAGGATTCCGAGGATACGTCCTCGGGTCGTCTGGGGTTTGGAGGTGACAATGGAGAGCCGTTGACCGAGAAAGGCATTGAAGAGGGTGGATTTTCCCGCGTTAGGGCGGCCGGCGAGGGCGACGTAGCCGACGCGGGGCAGTTCAGAAGCGGAAGTTGGCGGAGAGTTGGTAGGTTGCTCTGAGCTCATTGTGTTGTAGATAGGCCAAGTCGAGGTCGAGTTTGGCGTGAGGTTTGAGCCCCAGCCCAAGGGACTGGCGACTTTCTTCCAGCCCCGCTCGTAAGGTAATATAGCGGTGGTGATATTCTACACCGGCATTAAGTGGGGCCTTATCAGCCGCGTCGGTCGCATCACCGCCGGAGCGACTGCCAACGACGAAAGTGGTTTGGCCACCGGCCAAAGGAAGGGCGTAAGCCAAACCTAAAAGCAGCGAAGGCTGAATGCGATCAGTACTCTCCGTATTCCAGATGATGGGCGTAGTAGTTATATCGCGCAGATTGGCCGCCAGTGCGATCCCGGGGCTCAATTGGTAGCGGGCACCCAAATCAACACCGAAACCATAGGCGTTTATCGAGGCGACCTGGCGATAAATTGCCTTGGCGCTTAGGCCTAGAGCTAAGCGTTTACCAAGCCGGCGCGCGCCAGACAAATAAAGGGCATAGTCGGCACTTTGTTCGGTTGAAGCTATCAGGGGCCGGTTGTCCGCGCTTATTGCGCGCCCAGGATCTTGCAATTCGGTAAAATGAATATCGTTGACGCCAACGCGGGCTAGACTCAAAGCCATACCATGTAGACGGCGACCAGGGCGAGCGACGGAGAGGAAATCGTGCTGGACTAAACCCGAGAAACGCTCGGCGTGCATAAGGTGAGCTTGCCGCTGTTCTAGGGCCACTAAGCCAGCTGCATTCCAATACCCGGCGGTGGCGTCATCGGCTAGGGCCACATAGGCACTACCCAAGGCCAGAGAGCGGGCGCCGGCCCCTAAGCTAAGAAATTCACCTGCATAGCTTGAGGCCGCGTGGACGGATCCGGTGCCGAGTAGGGCAAATAGGAGCTGAAATAGGTGTTTTTGCATGAAATTACGGGGTTATTTAAACGGCGTAAGTCTAATACTAACATAAGGCTTCGGTAGTGTCAAGAGCCGCGGGGAATGCTGGGTGCTGATGGGCGCGTTCAGGAGATTAGTAGGATCTGCAAGTCCATTACATTGGTGCCTGTTGGACCGGTTATAACAAGGTCATTCAACGCGTGAAAAAAGTTATAGGAGTCATTGCGCGCGAGAAAGTCGCGGGCTTCGAGTCCTTGTTTGCGGGCGTTGGTAAGAGTGTGGCCGTCGACTATGGCACCGGCGGCGTCGGTGGGCCCGTCGGTGCCGTCGGTGCCGCAGGAAAGCAGGGTAATCGCGGGCCAACCGTCGAGGTGTAAGGCGGCTGAGAGAGCGAGCTCTTGGTTGCGACCTCCTTTGCCATCGCCACGCAGGGTGACGGTGGTCTCGCCGCCGGTAATGACACAGGCTGGACGGGTGACGGGACGGTTGGCGCTGGCGATTTCTTGTGCAATGGCGGTCAGAGTTGCAGCGGCTTCGCGTGCCTCGCCTTGTAAGCGACTGGTAAGTACGAGCACTTCATAGCCAAGGGCGCGCGCTTTTTGTGTTGCGGCATCGATGGCTAGGCTGCTATTGCCGATGACTATGTTCTCGGTAGCAGCAAAAGAAGGATCTCCGCTTTTGGGGGTTTCTGCTAAGAGGTCGTTGGATCCGTTTTCGAGTCGTTGCCTGACCGTTGCGGGTAATTGCCGTCGTAGATCGTAGCGGTCGACTAATTCTAAACAATAAGAGAAGGTAGTCGGGTCTGGGCTGGTTGGTCCAGAAGCAATTGTGTCGAGCGGGTCACCGATGACATCGGATAGCATAAGAGCGAGCACGCGGGCGGGCGTTGCGGCACGGGCAAGGAGCCCACCTTTGACCGAGGAGAGGTGTTTGCGCAATGCGTTAATCTCATCGATCGTCGCGCCGCAGGCCAGGAGTAGGCGGGTAGTCTCTTGTTTTTCTGCTAGTGACAGGCCATCGGCAGGGGCGGGCAAGAGGGCCGAACCGCCGCCGGAGAAAAGGCAGAGCACTAAAGCGTCGGAGTCTAAACCCTCAAGTAGTTCGAGTTGGCGTTGGGCTCCAGTGACTCCGGCTGCGTCGGGAACGGGGTGACCGCACTCAAATATTTCTATATGCTGGAGGGGGAGCGCATGCCCATATTTGGTATTGATCGCACCGCTTTCGATGCGATCGCCGAGAATCTCCTCGGCGGCAAAGGCCATCGCCGGGGTAGCCTTGCCCGCTCCGATAACGCGAAGGTGAGAAATTGAGTCGAGGGGCAGATGGCGTGTGCCACACTGTAACATGCCATCTGCGATTGAAAGTGCACGGTGGACGCAAAGACCGGGCTCGGCTGCGGCTAAACCCGCATTAAATATGGCTCGGGCGTGTTCGCCGCGCGAGGTCGTTTCCACCTCAGGCGATCCTAGCTGTTTAGAAGCGGCGCATAAGGC
>DQLG01000517.1 GCA_015660315.1 Candidatus Latescibacterota bacterium | reverse complement strand
TAGGTGGCGCAAGCCCGCACCGTGAACAAATGCTCGCTGTCGAGCCGGTTGTGCCGCGCCTTCCACGCCAAGATCGACAAGGGCACCAACCCACCGACAACGTGCAATGCATGGACTAGAATCAGTGCAAAAGTAATACCGTAAAGCCCGGCCTGCTCCCTGATCTCAAGCATTTGATGGTGTTCGAGCAATTGCCACATAGACGGCACCTGTATCGCGACAAACAACGCGCTCAAGCTCCAAGTTCGCCCCAACCACCCGCGCAAATGTGGGAAATGCCCCCTGCGAGCGCTTTGCCACGACTTGTGCATTGCAAAACCGGCCCCCATCAATGCGGCGGTCGAAGCAAAAAGCCCCAAGGGCAATTCGACGGGGTCGAGCCCCTGTAAAGCCGGGCTAGTCAGCCGCAAATAGGCGAAAGCCACAACGCTCGAACCGAAAAGCATGGCCAATGAGACCAGAAATAGGGCCATCCCCAGACGGCGACTGCCTTCGGAGTCGGGCGTGTCCCAACCGATCTTCGTTGTATCGTGTTCGCTCATCCCTATCCCCAGCGGTATTCGGGCGGATCAAAAACAAAACCGTGAAAAAAACGCCGTTGCGCTTCGCTCAAACCCCGCAAAAATGCCTTGTCATAACGCCACTGCTCGGCACAGGCCAGCATCCACGGATGTTCATAGCCATAATAGAGCATAACTCGTTTGCCGCCATCGCGTGAAAAAGGGCCCGCGGTATGCCACATCGCATTGTGAAAGATAACCGCCGTGCCCGGACCGCCGCAGACCTGCAAAGCCCCGTCAAAGAGTGTCTGATCCTGCATGGCCTGCGCATCCGGATCCACCAAGGCCTTGTGGCTGCCGGGCACTAGGGTCAGATTGCCCTGGTCTGGCTCACTCATATCGCTCAAATAATAGCCCACCTTGAATTGCAAAAATGGGATATGCGGCTTGAGGTTGCGAAACCCGTCTTGGATTCCGTCGATATGCCAACCCCGGCCGTGATAATCGCCCCGCTCTACCTCGTAGAAGGCATCGGTCGAATGCAGGTGCGGCATCTCGTTGAACAGACCGTGTACATAGGCCATCATCGGCCCATAATCGAGCATTTGTAAAAAAAGCGGATCCGCCGCCAGCAAGTGCATAACCCGAATATTCGCCGTATCGAGCCGATCCTCAAACGCCGGCTGGTGTTGCCGTTTGAATTCGGGCGAGCGCCGCCGTTCGATTACCTGTTGCAACGCAGCATATAATCCATCGACTTGCTCTTTATTGAGAAAGTTCTCTAGGATTAGGTAACCGTTGTTGTCGAAGAAGAAGCGTTCGGCGTCTGTCGGATGCCGGCTGTTGGCCGTCATTTTACTCTCCTCAAAGCCTACTCTCCCTCGTAACCAATCTCTTCCCACACCTTCTTCGCCAACACCCGCCCCGCCTCTCTAGGCTCAACCACACCCCGAATACTCGGCGGCGGCTGTCCCTCCCCTGCATCCTCGGGCCAGGGTGACCAATGATCATCCTCGTATTCTTTTCTGCTTTCCTCGTCGCGAAAATTCGGCACCGCGACGGGTTGCCCCTCCGCCAACGCGCTCTTCCATGCCAAGATCCCCACCGAAGACATCGCCACCCCTCTATACACATCTAAAAAGGGCGCTGCTCCCGAACGAATCGCATTGGCAAAATGAAAATTGGTCCAGAAGTCGCCACCGCCATGCCCAGATTTTTCCGCCAAGTCGCCGTGCTCAGGCCATTCCGGCGTATATACCCGTTCCTGCTCTTTACCCTCGGCCAAATCCCATTCCTCATGCCAGACCCGCACTTGCCCCGGACCGTAATACCCACCTCCGCGCGTAATCTCCATCGCCCCCCGGTCACCGTGCACGCGATACCAGTTGCTATGCCCGGGCAATATCAGACCGAAAATTCGGAACACCGCGCCATTGTCCATCCGGCATAAAATCACCGAACCCGGATCACCAACCGCAACGGTTTCTTCGTTGACCTTGTCGCAGGCAATCGACAGCGCGTTGACGCTCACCGGCATCGTATCGGTAATATACACCAAAGGCGCCAGCGCATGTGTGCAGTAATAGGTCGAGGGAATCCAGGCGCGCCAGTGGTTTTTGCCCGGCGAAATGCGCAGGCGGCTCTCGGGGGTCATCGGATGATTGTATTCGCCTTCGGCATAGGTGACCGCACCAATCTCACCGGTCTGATACACCCGACGCATCTCCTGGTTAAACGCCGTATAGGGATAATTCTCGGCCAACATATAGGTCTTGCCGCTCTTTTCGACCGCCCGACACAGCGCCACGCCCTGGGCCAGGGTGGTATTGGCCGCCGTCTCGCTCATTACGTGGAAACCCGCTGCCAACGCTTTGATGGCGAAGGGCGCGTGCTGATGAAAATAATTGGCCAGCACCACCGCATCCATATCGTGCGTAAGAAACTCGTCATAGTCGGCATAGGTCGCCACCCCGAACTCCTCGCCCTTCTCCTGCAAGCGCTCCTGCCAGGTGTCGCAGAGCGCCACCAATTCCATGTCCGCACTATCCGTCGCGCCGCGAGCAAAGCTCTGGCCGCGGCCGACACCGATCACCCCTACACGAATCTTGTGCATCTCAACCTTG
>DQLG01000409.1 GCA_015660315.1 Candidatus Latescibacterota bacterium | reverse complement strand
GCGCTTCGGGCTGGCCTGCGCCCTGGCCTGGATCCTGATGGTCGCGATCCTGATGATGACGTTGGTACAGTTCTACTTGAAAAAGCGATGGGCCCCCGATGATGAATAAGAACAAGGTCTTTCGGCGATGAATAAGAGTAAGGCCTTTCGGCCTTTTATTTACGGATTATTGCTGCTTGGTTGCGCGCTGATGCTGTTGCCGGTGATGGCGATGTTCAGCACCGCGCTCAAGAGCATGCCCGAAGTATACGCGCCCGAGCCGACGCTTATCCCCGCCTCGTTCCATTTTGATAATTTTTATCGTGCGCTTTTTGACCCGACGGCGAGTTACCGGCCGTTTAATTTCCTGCCGGCCCTAAAAAATACGATCAGCGTTACTCTGCTGAATATTATCGGCAACCTGGTATCTTGCTCTTTGGTCGCCTGGGGTTTCGCGCGCTATAAATGTCGGTGGAACAAACCGCTATTCGTCGTGATGCTGAGTGCGATGATGCTGCCGTCGATCATTCTATCGATCCCGACCTTCGTGCTCTTCGTAAAATACTTCGGCTGGTACGATACGCTCTACCCGCTGTGGGTCCCGGCTTTTTTCGGCATTAATTCGTTCTTTATCTTTCTGCTGCACAGTTTTTTCAGGGGGATTCCCGAGAGCCTGGTCGAAGCGGCGAGGATCGACGGGTGTAGCGAGATCGGCATTTTCTCCCGGATCGTCGTCCCGCTGAGCAAGCCGGTATTGATGGTCGTCGCCGTGTTTACCTTCATTTGGACTTGGAATGACTTCTTTACCCCGTTGCTATATCTGGAGGACGACAGCAAATTTACCTTCGCTATCGCGTTGCAGAATTTTGTTCGCGGGTCGCAGGGCAGCGTATTCGGTACGCAGTGGAATTTGCTGATGGCCGCCAATATCGTCGTGACGGTACCGATTGTGATACTGTTCTTCGCGGCCCAACGCTACTTTGTCGAGGGAATTAGCCTGACGGGGGTAAAACAATGATCCGTTGTAGTTTGCAATGAGATCGGCGACACTTGTCGTCGGATATCGCACGACAATCGTTCGGACATGCAATAGAAAGATTATGAATTTATGGCAGCCTTCAGCGAATTAGGAATATTACCAGCACTCGAATCGGCGTTGGCGATGGATGATATCACCGACCCCACGCCCATCCAAAGCAAAGCCATACCCGTCTTATTGGCCGGCGCAGACGCCTATGTCAGCTCCGAAACGGGGACCGGCAAGACCTTGGCTTATTTATTGCCGGTGTTGGCGCGGGTTGATGCAGCGCAGCGTGCGTTGCAGGTGGTCATCGTAGTGCCGACGCACGAGTTGGCGATGCAGATATGCGACGTCGGTCGTGAGCTAGCGCAGAAAGCCGGTCTGGGAATTCGCTTCCAGCCGCTTATCGGCGGGGTCTCGACCAAGCGGCAATTGGAAAAGCTGAAGGACAAACCCCAGGTCATCGTCGGCACCCCCGGGCGCATTGACGAGTTGATTACAGGGCGGAAGATCAAACCGCATACGGTTAAGAGCGTGATCGTCGACGAGGTAGACCGGCTGCTGCTTGGCGAGAGCCTGGCCGAGGTCCGCAGCATCATCAAGTCGACGCTGCTGGAGCGGCAGCTTGTATTCGTATCGGCGACCCAGCGAGCTGAAACCACTGAGGAGGCCGAGGCACTCGCGTCCGACCTAGTGCAGGTGTCTGCCGGCGGCGATCAGGTCAATACCGCAATTGAGCATTTTTACATCGAATGCGAAGAACGGGATAAGGCGGAAGTATTGCGTAAGTTACTGCACGCACTGGAGCCGGTGCGCGCGATCGTCTTTATGCATCGCAGTGCCAATGCGGAGATCCTGGCCTCGAAGCTCACCCATCACAAAATACCAGTCGTCGATTTGCACGGCGCGAAGGACAACGCGCAACGAAAAAAGGCGATGGACGATTTCCGTGCGGGAGAAGCGAAAGTGCTGATCGCTTCGGATATCGCGGCGCGCGGGTTAGATATCCGAGGGGTGTCTCACGTCTTTAACTTTGATATCCCGACGCAAAGCAAGGACTACCTGCACCGTGTCGGGCGCACGAGCCGAGCGGGGTCGCAAGGTTGCGCTGTTTCGATAATGACGGCGCAGGAGGTGCGTCTGGCGAAGCGCTATCAGAGCGATTTGCGCATTGAAGTACGCGTCGGTCGACTCGCTGGAGGCATATTCCACGTCGATAATTGATATCCTGTGCGCAATTTTCCGCGAACCTTTTGCTGTGCTGTGTGGACCAAGTTCGATCGGGAATTAGGGGGCAGGATTACAAGATAATAGAGGAGTGTTGTATTTTGGTGACGAAGAGCAAGACCTGTATCGGCAAGGCGACCGGCAAGCCGTTAAGCGAATACGAATCCGAGCGGGAGGCGGAGGAGGGGGCTGATCACGTGCATATGAAATACGGCCGCAAGCTCGTGCCTTATCAGTGCGATACCTGTGGCCAGTGGCACACGGCACCGGAAAACCGCCGCACGCCGTCTAGTAAATGTCCGGTGTGCACGGGTGCGGACGGCAAGCCGAAGGACTCGTACCGGAGTCAGACGGAGGCACAGCGCCGCGCCGATATACTGCGCAAAGAGCAGGGCGCCGAGTTGCGCGTCTACGCCTGCGAGCACAAGCACGGCTGGCATTTGACCAAGGGCAATGGGCGCTGATTTGAGGTAGAATGTGCACTGGTCGCCGCGTATGGATCGCGGCGATTGCGATATTCATCATTTTTCGCGGGTCGCGGAGGTGTTTAGACATGGCAAATTATCGTGGAGCGGTTATTGGCTGCGGCAGAATCGGCAGCACCATCGACGACGAGCATATCGATCGTCCACAGTTTCGCTATCCGTGGGCGCATGCGCCGGCGATTATCGAGGCAAAAGGAGTCGATCTAGTCGCCGCTGCCGACCTTATACCGCAGCAGTTACAAGATTTTAAAAGGCGTTGGGGTACTGAGGCGCTGTATACGGATTATCGCCAAATGATCGCCAAGGAGGCGCCAGATATCGTCAGTATTTCGACGAGGGCCGAGGAACGGGCGGAAGTGGTGATCAATGTGGCCCAGGCCGGTGTCAAGGTTATCTACGCGACCAAGCCG
>DQLG01000341.1 GCA_015660315.1 Candidatus Latescibacterota bacterium | reverse complement strand
TTGGTCATCGTCGATTTCGACCCGTCCTTGCCGCAGGAATTACTCGACGGCGGCGCGACGGTCAAAACGAGCAATCGCCAAGTCGCAGAGGCCGCCGATATCGTCGTGCTGATGGTCCCCGACACCCCCGATGTCGAAATCGTGCTCTTCGCCGCAGACGGCGTGGCCGCCGGCCTGCAGGCCGGCAAAACGGTCGTCGATATGAGCTCGATATCCCCGACCGCGACCATTGACTTCGCCCGTCGCATCAATGAGTTGGGCTGCGATTATTTGGACGCACCGGTCTCCGGCGGCGCCGGTCGGGCCATCAGCGGTGAACTCACCATTATGGTCGGCGGCCCCGAGCAGGCTTTCGACCGTGTCAAAACGCTCTTTGAGGTCATGGGCAGCACCATAACCCTGATCGGCACCCGCAATGGCGACGGTCAGGTCTGCAAGGTCGCTAACCAGATCATCGTCGGCATCACCGTCGAGGCGGTGGCCGAGGCGCTGCTCTTCGCCAGCAAGGCCGGGGCAGATCCTAGCAAAGTGCGGCAAGCGCTCATGGGCGGCGCGGCCAACTCGTTGATTTTGCAAAACCACGGCCAGCGCATGCTCGACCGCAACTTCACGCAAAGCTTTCGCGTCGCGCTGCAACAAAAAGACTTGGGACTGGCCGTCGAGGCCGCCAAGTCACTGGGCATGGTGCTGCCCAATGCGACCAACACCTGGCAGCTCTACAATGGCTGCCTAGCTAATGGCGATGCCGATGCCGACCATATCGCCATCTTGAAAGTGCTGGAATCGTTAGCCAACCATCAATTGTCGGCCGAAGAATAAAAGGGAGCCCCACTTGAAGATCTTGATCACCGGCGCCTGCGGTTTTATCGGTCGTCAGCTCATCGCCGAATTACAAAGTCGCGGCCATTCTTTGCGCCTGCTCGATATGACGCGCCCCGAAGACGCGACGGTCTTTCGCGGCAACGGCGAGCGAGCGCACATCCCGCTGGTGACCGATTGGCCCTTTGTGCAAGCCGAGATCACCGACGAAGCAGCCATGTTCGCCGCCGCAGCCGATATGGACGCGGTGGTCAACTTGGCAGGTGAGCCGCGCGGACTACCCGAAATCGGCGTCGCCACCTTTAAAAGCAATGCCATGGGCACCTTTGTCGCTATCGACGCGGCACAGCGGGCCGGCGTACAGCGCTTCCTATGCGCTTCGAGCATCAACGCCTATGGTACATTCTACTGGCGCCTGAGCGGTGAAGCCCCACCCTATACCAGTTTGCCCCTGGACGAGACCTTTAACCCGGTGCCGGAAGACCCCTATAGCCTGAGCAAACTGGTCAATGAAGAAACCTGCGCCGCCTATCATCGTGCCTATTCGATGACGACGGCGGCTTTCCGCTTTGCCGGTGTCTGGAACGCGGAACGATATGCGCAAGTTCTTGCGGACGGCTTAGCGCCGACAATAGCCTGGTCTGACGACCTATATCAATGGGTGCATGTCGAGGATATTGCACGCGGTATTCGCCAGGCGCTGGAAAAAGAAAACCTGCCCGGTTTTGGCGTCTATACGCTCGGAGCCGCCGATACCCGTTGCCCCGAGCCAAGCGCAGAGTTAGTCGCACGCTTCCGCCCCGACCTGCCGCTCACCGCACCGCTGCCGGGCCGAACGCCTCTTTTGGCTATCGACGCCGCGCAACAGGCCTTTGGCTACGAACCGCAGTTCAGGCTAGGCGATTAACAGCAGTTGATCTTGTGACGCGCCCCTCTCCTCGCGCGGTCGAGCAATTGTTTCGCGCGAAGCACTCGCCCCATCCGCGCAACCGACAAATATTTCACACTTATGCACTCGCCTCATCAATCACATTACCCCCGACATAGACCGGCCGAAACATCGTCTGCCGCATCGGCGGCATTTGCGCCAGCAACTCGGGATGCGGATCCCAGTTGTGCCACTTGCTGCCGATGCTATTATAGCTGTTGAAGATCGCGATACGCGGTGTATCCATCGCCCAAACCGAGGAAGAATGCGTCACCGCCTCGGTAAAGAAGAGCACCGACCCAGCCGGACAGCTATAGCTTTCCCAAAAAGGCGAATCTATCGTGCGCAACGATTGCGGCCCGGTAAAAGCTGCCTTGTGGCTGCCGCTGACGAATAGGGTCCCGCCCTGCCCTTCCGCCACCGGATTGAGTTCCCACAGCGCCCGTGTCAAACAAGTGTGCACCTGGCCAGGGAAGGCGTGGTAGGTGTGGTGATCGCCCGGCACCCGCATCATGCCATTGCCATTGTGCGGCCCGAATTTACCGTCACCCGCCTCGCGATATTGCGAGAAACTCATTTCCATGCGAAACCCATAACACGACTGGTTGCCGAGCGGCGGCGTTTTGGAGCCGTCAGTAAAAGGATGATAGACGAACTCGTTCATAAAGCCGACTACTACTGGATGGTCAATGAGATCTTCACAGACACCCCCCATCGACGAGCGCTGGTGCTCAGACAATGAATCCGGCGCTCGGTGTAGGCGGGTGATATGCTCTTTGGCTACGGCGATCTCGTCATCGGACAATACGTTTTCCACCAACAACCAGCCCCGCAGATCGAACGAGTAACGTTGTTCCTCTGTCAGCTCAACGACCGGCCGACCGATCGAGTTTGCCTTGGCATAGGCTGTCTCCTCCGGTAATTGCGGCCGACCGAGATCTTTGTCGAAGACGAAATATTTATCGGAGTATTTCACCATCCACCTCTGTGTTCGCTTGTTAGTTCGTCAGTTACCGGACAACGCTTTCTCACCGCGTCCTTAAATCGAATCATTGTTCTTCTTCCGCTGTGTTAGCCAGAAGGCTCGCCCGCCCATCAACGCGACCGACTGCCATAACGGGCATTGGGCGCTTCGAGAATATCGCGTTGGCGTCCACTCAAATCATCGTAGGCCTTGTCGTCAAAATAGCCGGCTGCCCAGGATATCGGATGTGGACTGTATTTGAAGAAAATGGTGCGCCGCTCACCCGCGCCGGTCCACGGCAGTGCCCCGTGTGTGAGGGCTTCGGTGAAAATGATCGCCGTGCCCGCCGCCCCAGTAACCCGCCGCACACACGACTCCACCCCCTCGTCCATATTTCGCCAGTCGCCGGGCAGGCTATAATTGCTCTTATGCGAACCGGGCACACAACCGAAGCCCCCGTCTTGCGGTCCAACGTCGGCCAGGTTATAAGCGACGACGGTCAGGCCATTGTGCATGCGACCCCCTGAAAAACGATAATACTGCGAGGGGTTAAAAGGCGCGCCACCGCCGTGTAGAGTCGCGCCGATCGGACTGGTGCCCGAGCGGATGATATCGGCATAGATATGGTCGAGGCGAAACTTCGCATCTACGACTTCCTCTAAATAGGGCACGA
>DQLG01000819.1 GCA_015660315.1 Candidatus Latescibacterota bacterium | reverse complement strand
GATTCTTGAGTGGCAGATCGAGATCGAGAACTACTGGAAGGTAAAACCGGGGAAGCACGGGCGGCGGATCCAGTGGTGGCTGAGACCGGACCTTTTGGCCGACCTGAAAGGCACATATGCGGGGGCGGGGATCGAGGAGAACTGGCAGGCGCTGGACCGGTTAATGGACCTGATGCGAAAGGCAGGCGTCGAGGTGGCCGAACAACTCGGTTTCAATTACCCGGAGACGATCGACCGCCGGACACGGAACTATCTGGCGAAGCTGAAGAACGAAGAGGTCTGACCACTTCATCTATCACAGCGGTTTTCGCTTCGCCGCCTACGGCGGCTTGGCCTTCGGCAACCTGCTTTGCAGGTTCGTAAACCGTGAAACCGTTATGAGAAATGGAGGAATCAGAATTTTTGCGGCATATCTCCAGCATGATGAGATACATTGTATCTTCGCAAGATTATTACGAACTAAAGCGGATTTGGTGATTGCCCTATGGACGAAGACGTAGGGAGAATCGAACATAATGTCAGATCCCATATATCTAGAGCAGCTCGCGTTGCGAGGCACTCGCATCCCACGAATTGGAGATAGCCCATATGGTGTGGAGTATTCTAATAACTCTGCTTGTGCCCATCTTTGCGGGCGCGATGGTGTATAAATACGCAGTGGGCCGCGCCAGGATGCCCGTAGTTTGGGGTATTATCAGTTATCTAGCCACAGGAGTTGTTGCCGGTCTTGGCGCGTCCACAACAATGCTCTTAACCGCAAACGCCTTCGATGAGAGCAGTTCCGGTGCTTGGTGGGCCTTCAATTTTGGGTATCTGGCCATGGGCATAATCATTACCTTCATCGTCCAAGGATACATCGCCAAGCACTTGCATTCCCCTGAGGACGAAACCCTATCTATTGAATAAATAACGCTTGGTAATTGCCAGCTTGTGAGCTGACAATTGTTGTAGTAGCCATAAATTCCACTCCATATATCACATCCATTTACGCGGCGTCGCTTACGCGGGGTCGTAAATGGTGAGCACGTTATGCGAACTAAAAACAAATCAATCGGATTCATCTACAACGGAAGAGTCTCCGCCATGCGCTTCGCCGTTCTGCTGTTCGCTTACCAGTTTTTTACATCTGCAGGCCACGCCCAAAGCCCCACATTCCACTGGTCGTTCGACGCGATGAAAGACTCTGCTTTCGCCGCTACTGAGGCCGACGCGCCGCTTGTAATGCTGCGTCAGTCGACGACGATAGAAGGGATTGAAAACCAGGCAGTGCGCCTGTCGCGTCTGGACGCCCTGCGCGGTGAAACCGTGCCAGATCTGGTATCCGACGGCATCTTTTCCATCCAGTTCTGGCTCAAGACCGAATGGGCATCGCGCCGCTACGACCACGGCGACGTGCTCAACTTCGCCACGCCAGACTCCACTCGTTCCTGGACCTGGCGCGTCGGCTTCCCCAGCACCTGGGACCAGGTCATGCCCCCAGCGCCCTGGCCGCTCACCCTGCGCATCGGCGGCGATTTTAGCACCGCCGAACTGGCCGTCTACATAGAGCCCTGGCAGTGGACCCACGTTGCCTTCGTCGGCGACGGCCAGCAGATCTCGGTCTACCGCAACGGCGGGCTGATCGGCACAGTTGACCTGCCAGAGGAAGGCCTGCCACCCATCGAGACGACGACGGGTGCCCTGCAGGTCAACGGCTCCCACAACTTTTCCGTGCCCGTTGAGAAGGGCCGCACCGGCGTCTGGGAAAACGACCTGCGCATCGACGAGCTTTATCTGGCAGACGAACCGCAAATACCTTCCATCACCTTTCCAACCGAATTGCAACCGGGTCCACCCGTAACCCAGCTCCGCGTGCAGCTAAACGAGTTAGAAGAGGCTGATAGGCGCGACCGCTTTGCTGTCGAGGCGCTGCTGAATCGTATGGAACAGATCGACCGCGGTGCTGACACCCGCGCCCTGCGCCAGGAACTGCTACAGCGCGCGCACCAGGCCATTGAGGCGTTAGCGGTTGGCAGGCGCCCCCTCAGCACCCAGCGCGGCCATCTGCGCCTGGCCTACTGGAGCCCGCTCGACCAGACGGCGCAACCCTACGAGGTCTACGTGCCCGCCTCCTGGAATGGCAAGGAGCCGACGGCGTTGGTCGTGGCCCTGCACGGCAGCACCGAGGACGAGACCGTATACTTCGAACGCTATTCCATCGAAGAGCAGGCCGAGAAGCACGGCTGGATCGTGGTCACGCCCTATGGGCGCGGCCAGCGGGCCTACCGCGACGCCGGTGGTCGCGATGTCATCGATGTTATCGACCGTGTCTCGCGCCAGTGGTCTGTCGACCCAGATCGCGTCTACGTCACCGGCCACTCCATGGGCGGCATGGGCTGCGTCTCCCTGGTGCGCGACTACCCCGATGTCTTTGCCGCCGCCGCACCCGTGGCCAGCTATGCCGAGTCTGAGTGGATTGACCAGCTCAAAGAAACGCCTTTTTTGTGGATCGTCGGCGAAAAGGACGGCGACTGGGCGACTAATACCGTCAAAAATATGATGGAGGCGGCGCAAAAGGTCGGTGCCCCGCATACGTCCAAAGTGCTCACGGGCTACGACCACGGCGGTTTTCTCGGCCTCAAGTGGCCGACAGTCGTTGAGGTCACTCTGCCCGATGTCTTTGCCTTTTTCGCCAATCACAGGAATTAATATTTGTAATATGAGATTTCAATTCGCATAACAGCAGCGTTCCCGGCTTCGGGAATGCGCAACTCGTTATCGGTCATTGAAAAATCAGGCCCCGTGTCGAAGAGACTTCACTCTGGTATAACGTTTGTCGTTTAACGCTTACCGTTATACATTTAAGACATGATCCGCTCTTTCAAAGATAGAGACGCCGAAAATCTATTTTCTCGGCAGCGATCTCGGAAGATTCCGGCGAATATCCAACAAGTCGCATTGCGTAAGCTACGTATGCTAAATCGCTCAACCACCTTAAAGGACTTGACTATACCGCCCGCAAATCGTCTAGAAAAGTTAAAAGGCGATCGAAAAGGTCAATATAGCATACGCATCAATGAGCAATGGCGAATATGCTTCACTTGGAAGAATGGCGACGTCTACGACGTCGAGATTGTAGACTATCGTTAGGAGATGCTCTATGCCACAAACTAAACTGGCCCCCATCCATCCTGGAGAGGTATTATCTGAGGAATTCCTGAGACCCATGGAACTCAGCCAAAACCGTCTGGCTTTGGATATTGGCGTCCCCCCTCGTCGCATAAATGAAATCGTATTAGAGAAAAGAGGAGTCACAGCCGATACAGCTTTGAGATTAGCCCGATATTTCGATATGTCTCCCCAATTCTGGCTCGGTCTCCAAATGGATTACGAGTTAGATTTAGCAGAAGATGCCTTATCAAAACGCCTTGAAAGAGAAGTGAGACCTTATTCTCAAACAGGATAGTAGAACGCTTAACAACAGTTCAACGACTTATAACAACGGCCACACGACTACGGGACATTCGTCCCTTCGTCGTGTGGCCGAGAATCGTTATACGGCATGAAACAAAACGAGTTGGCGTTATTCCGGTATATTCCCTGAATCGACAGAGATTTACCGCATTTTTGCAGTAGAATTGCTAGTTAGCGCGACGGGAGACTATGACGCTTTCTGCTCCGTCAAGAAGCAAGTAGGAACCGACACGAGCCGTTGTTGAAGACCAACCCTACGCTGGAATTCTCGGGTGGACAACGATATAGAATTCCCGCCCTAGAAAAGCCGCAGAACGACGCGCTCGGGTGGGTGGCCATCGACAGGCATACCCACCCGAGCGGCTCTCAGTTAATCACACTAGCGGGTCGTCGCTGCGGAATTTGTGCAGGATCTCCAACTGCACCGCCTCCACTTCGGTCTGCGGTATGGGCCCCAACTCCTCGGTGGCCTCGGTCAGGGCCTGCCACTCCTTACCGGTCATGTTGGCCGAGAAGCGCTCCTTGAAGTGGTCACTCACCGTCTTGAGGGCGACGGAGAGGCGATCGCGCCCCAGGCGGGCGATGATCTCGCGGATCTCGGCGTCCTCAAGCTCGGCAAGGCTCTCGAAGGTGTGCACAGGGCGCAGCCGGCCTACCTCCGCATCCAGATCGGCCCAACTGGCGTAGCCGTAATCGGTGGCGATGATCTGCCTCGCCTCCTCTATGGTTACGCCAGCGCCACCAATCTCGTCGTCGGGCACATCGGCCAGCCGGACGATACGGCCCCTGAAGCGCGAGGCGCACCACGGTCGGCCCTCCTGAGCGGCGCGATGCAGCATCGCCGCTCCGCGCTCCAGGTTGGGCAGGCCCGGCCGGACGGGGATCTTGCGCGGCCAGCTCCTGGGCCGCTGCTCGCCGAGCCTGGCGAGCAGGTCCTGCCACTTGTTATAGCCGTATTCAACGGCGATGATGTACTGGACCTCCTGCAGGGTTACGCCCTGGGTAGCCACGTCCGCCGCCTCGACGCAGCCCAGGCGCGGCAGGTGCTGCTGTGCCCGAGTGATGGCTTCGCCGTCGCCGGCGGTGATCTGCCGGTGCAGGGCTTTGGCCCGCTTCCTCAGGTTCTCGAGGCTTGGGCGGTCGGGTAACTCCCGTGTCGCTGTCATGTCACCCTCCTTAGACGAATTGGTCGTCGCTGGCTGCGCCGCGGAACTTGCGCACGATCTGCAGTTGTACAAACTCGACATCGCTGAGCCGTATGGGGCCGAGAAACTCCATGTAGGAGGTCATGGCCTGCCACTCTTCTTCGGTCACGCTGCTGCGAACGCGCTCCTTGAGCGGCTCGGAAGCAGCCTTTAGGGCGAGGGCGAAATCATCGCGACCGACACGAGCGATGATCTCCTTGATCTGATCGACGCCGAGGTCGGCGATGTCGCTAAAGGCGGAGATGGAAACAGGGTTGGACATGACTACACCCTCTCTCGGAGTCGCCTGGGCCCGCGCTCTACAGGCGGAAAGAAGGTGAGAGACCTTCTGGTGGGAGGGTGGGCTTGGCCCTTCTCGCGGACTGAAGGCACCCCAACGCGCCTCTGCTTTAATAATATACATACGGCCGCGATTGCCAAGTGATGTATGTGAAGACAGCGATCTGCCGCCGGGGAGTCCAAAGCCCTCTCTCGTACCAGGCAGCCGGACGGAGAGCGATCCCTCAGGTAGTAGTCGAGGCAGCGCGGTTCAGCGTATATTGAGCGTCAGGTAGTAGTCGGGTCGAGCGCTAACATGAAATGCACCAGATGGAGATGATTTAGATGCTTATGTTCTCGGCGTTTTTAAACCACTAGAGATTTTCACAGGAAAGTGCATCGCGGTTATCCAACGATTAGATGATAACGACGATAAGCTTGTTGTAGTCCCTTCTGGGAAGCACTATACCGATGAACAGATTATGGCCCTTATCGAATTCCAAGAACGATTTTTCGAGTCGTTAGTAACACGCGAAATTGTACATAGTGAGCATTAAGTCCACATTCGTTTGAGTTTAAAAGAGCAGGCTTCATCTAACAGCACGGTTTGCACTGCGCCGCCTACGCGGCTTCGCCCTTCGGCAACCATCGCGCCAAGCCCATACGGGACGAGGGGACGTCGCAAACCGGCAAACCGTTAACTGCCATGCAAAACAAAAACGCGACAACCCGTAAGAGTTGTCGCGCCTGATCGGATAAATCGAATGGTAATCACGCATGTTGGGGCGGACGCGGCGCTGGACTTCCAGTTAGCATACCTTGGGCACTTAGGTCCTCATCAACATCGGGCCAATGTACCCCTTGCCCATCTCCAATGATCTCGTAGTGGGCACGCTGCTCATGCGTCGCTTCTGATAGGCGCCACGACCATGCTAAGGGAATAGAAATGGTGCGTCCATCCGCAAGATCGACAATAATCAAGTCATCCGTAACTTGGACGTTTTTAATCCTCGGTTCAGGCATCGCCACAGTGCTCATGTCAAGCCTCCGTAATCAAGATCATATTCGATTCAATGAGACGACGAATTTGGTTGAGTTCGTGAGGAGAAAATCCATGATTATGACAGAGTGAAAGGGGCTCCAACCAAAATTTGCACGTATTCCGATCACGCTGAACATGGATATGTTTGGGTTCCCCACAGTCAAAGCTATAAAAGAGGAACCTATAGGGACCAGAAATATTTCGGATTGTCGGCATAATTCAATAAATATTCTGTTTTATTGAATTTACAACATAAACTCTTGAATCACACGAAGATGCACAGCAGTTAACATCGGTCATAGGCGCCATCGCCGTAACAACGTGCGAGCGGCGTATCGATCTGGCGCAACAGCGGTTTGAGTTGGCGGGCATCATCCGCATAGGCCGCCGTCAGTTGATGAGCGACGATTTCTTGCGTATCTGCATTGACGCCCAGGTGCAACTCGCGCCAGGTCCGTCGAGTGGTCCAGCCGTGTTTGCGCACCTTCCACTCGCCTTCCCCATACACGTTCAATCCCGTCGAATCGACGACCAGATGCATCGGCTCGCGGGTCGGTTTTACCGGCACCGCTACCGCCAAGCTACTTGACGACGCGACAACGTCGAATAGGTCGGGGCGTCAAGCCATTCATCCAGCCACAAGGTCAGGCTGCCTCGGGCGATCAACGCACGATTATACACCGCCCCGTTTTGACACGATAGATCGTTTTTTTTTGACCGAGGAAGAGGCTTTCGATACGTTGCTCATCACAGGCTTTTTGGAAAGAGGGGGAGTATTTCTACCAGGAAACCACAGCCCAATCTAACTGAAAAGCCTGTCTCGTTTCAACGCCATAAACCCGATTCATGCAACAAAGCCCCTAAGTGGGCCAAAACAGGTAAGCCTGTCACAACAATTAGAGATAGAAGAAAGCGCTGTAGAACTGAAAGGGAAAAGCAAAGCTCATAAAGTATATATTGGCAGCATGAGCCGCTAAAAGTATATTCAGGAAAATTACATCGTTATATGTCTTTCTTGTGAAGGACTGCAGCTCATTTCGGTACCACTCAATATGAGAGACGGGCTCTATTCTTGAGGAGTATTAGCCTGTTTTTTTCAAAAAAAGAGTTCGACCTTAAACAAGAGCAATTCGGAGGACGGACTTTGTATTTCCCGTACTTAACAAAAGCGCGACATGGTCTCTCATATGCCCTGCTGGCCTGGGTGCTGATTTTGTCCGCCGCAGAGGCCCGAGCGCAGTTGTGGCAGACCTGGACTACGGCCGACGGACTGGTGGATAACCAGGTCTTCGGGGGGGTCTTTCAGACCCGCGACGGGGCGCTGTGGTTCGCCACTCGCGAGGGTGTGAGCCGGTACGACGGTGGATGGCAGACTTTTACCGAGGATGACGGTCTCAGTAGCAACGACGTCTACTGCGTTTTCGAGGATCGGGACGCAGTAATTTGGATGGGTACCAAAAATAGTTTAACGCGTATCGATGGCGATTCCACCCACACCTTTTCGCCAGATAGTTTAGGAATATCCTCCCGGGTGTACGATATAGAGCAAACCGCCAATGGCGATCTCTGGATAGCCACTGCTAATGGCCCGCGCGTCTACGATGGGCGCACGTGGCGCAAAATCACCTTCGAAGACGGAATTGTCAGCGATTGGAGCAATGGTCTGGTCCTGGCGCGGGATGGGGCGCTGTGGTTGGCTACGGATCACGGTGTCGGCCGCTTTGACGGTTCTGTATGGGAGAACTTCACGTCCGACGACCTGCACGGTCTCTCCGATATACTCGATGGTATGCAGACGACCGATGGTTCGATATGGTTTTACAGCCGAAGCAGGGGTGTCATCCGCTACCGCGACAGCGAGTGGCAGCGCTTTACCAGGGACGATGGACTCGGCGATAACTGGGTCAGCGGCATGTTCGAAGCCGACGGGGCGGTGTGGTTTGCCACCGACCGCGGGTTGAGCCGCTTCGATGGCGAAACCTGGACAACGCTGACTGAGGCCGATGGGCTGGCCGACAATGAGGTGCACGGTGCTCTGGTCGCCCCCTCGGGCATCGTCTGGCTCGCTACCGATAGCGGCGTCAGTCAATACAACGGCCTGCTCTGGCACCGCTACGGCGTTGCGGACGGGCTGCCCGACGACCTGGTGCGCGGCATCGCTGAAGATGTACAGGGCCGGCTCTGGGCCGGCACCCGATCGGGTGCCGCGCGCTTAGATGGTCGTAATTGGCAAGCTGTCAGCCGCGCCGATGGGCTGGTCTCGGACAATGTGGTTGCGATCCGCCGGCTCTCCGACGATGCCCTGTGGTTTGCCACCGACGGCGGGGTATCTCGCTTCGACGGCGAGACCTGGATCAATTACACGACGGCCGATGGGCTGGCCGCAGACGTAGTGTGCGATATCTATGAGGCGGATGATGGGTCTATCTGGTTCGCCACCGACGGAGGGGTTACGCGCTTCGATGGGAGCACCTTCGAGACCTTCACCAAAGAAAACACCGACTATGGGCTTGGCGACAACCAGACTGTGGCGTTGGGTCAGTCGGCCGACGGGGCGATGTGGTTTGCTGGATTCCCACCGATTGGGAAGGCGTTGACCACCCGCTGGGGTGGCGGCAATGATTGGGTCCCCTACTGGCTCGGGGAAGGTAAGGAGAATCAAGTTGTTTCCATGCTCCGTGCCCAGGATGGCGGATTGTGGCTTGGTACTTGGGGCGGCGCCTGGCGCTTCGCGGGCGGTGATCCGCTGGTCGATGCCAGTTGGCAACTCTATACCCAGGACGACGGCCTGTCCAATAGCAGCGTCCTGAGCATGGATCAGGCGGCCGATGGAGCGATGTGGTTCGGCACCGTTGGTGGAGTTACTCGTTTCCACGACGGCCTCTGGCAGCACTTCGACCCCGGCTCGGGTCTGCTCGACGGTATTAAGCGGATATATGTAGCCAACGACGATGCGGTGTGGATTGGCACGGAATCGGGTTTGGTGCGGTTCATGCGGCCGCAGACTTCTGTGGCCGTCGCTGTCGTCACCAATCCGCCGCCGCGGCATTACGGATCCGATCGCTATTTTTTCGAGGTGAGTGGGAGGGAGCGCGGCGCAGTCCTGGAGCCGTTGCTCTCCTTTGCCTGTACTCCGTCGCATCGAGAGCCCTGGGCGGACGACTGGTCTGCTTTTTCGTCGTTTCCGGGCATCGAAATCGCCGATCTGGAAAACGGCGACAGGACCTTCCATGCGCGTGCTCGCGATCGCTTTGGCAATATCAGCGCCGAACCATCGACGACCGATTTCACGATAGATCTCACCCCACCTACGGTTATCGTTGCGAAGCCAGAGGGTACCATCTTCGGGCGCGTCGCGATTACCGGTTCGATCTTCGACAATTCCCCTATCCCGGATCTGGTCGATTTTCGCCTCGAATACGCCCGAGTGGCAAACGACCCGTCGTGGGAGTCGGCGCGGATCCACGACCAGGTTTCGGAGCCCGTAATCGACGGTTCGCTGGGCTGGTGGGACACCGACGGTTTGAATGGGCCCTATCTCCTGCGTCTATCTGCCGAAGATGCACTCGGGCATCGCAGTGCCTATCAGGTCGAAGTCGAGATCGTGGCGGCTGCGGTGAAGATCGATCCGCGTTTCGGTGGCCGCGTCGGCGGCGAAGGCACCGAGGTGGTGCTCTACGTGCCGCCCAATGGCATTGAGCGCAATACCGAATTGACCGTCTCGCCGGTACCGGCCAGCGAGTTGCCGGTGTCCGCTGCAGCTGATATGCACTTCGCCGGTAAGGCCTATCGCCTTGAGCCCCAGGAACTGATGCTGAATCGACCCGCGACTTTTTCCATCCGATTGGATAGCGAGTCTACCACCGGGGATTTGCTGCGGCCCGCGTTTTTCTTCTGGTCTGATACTGACCAGCAGTGGCTGCGCGTCGGCGGCCGTCTGGTCGGCAAGCCCGGCACGCTAAGCGCTGCGATCGATCGTTTCGGTCTCTATGCAGTGTTTCTGGCCCCAGTGGCAGAGGGCATAGCCACTCTTTCCGGTCTGGCCTGCCAGCCGCGTCTGATTTCTCCGCGGGGCGGCGGATACGCCACGGCAATGGATATCTCATTCGATCTGGGTGGATCGACCCAGACCTCGGTGCGGATTTTCGATATGGTCGGTCGCATGGTGCGCTCCCTGATACCGGATGAAACGCTCTTTCAAGGGTCCAATACCACATCCTGGGATGGTCGCGACGAGGCCGATCGGATCGTCTCCGATGGAGCCTATCTGGTGGTGGTGGATACTGGCAATCGGCGAGTTAGCCAGGTCGTCACCGTAATTGATGGGGGGCGTTGAGGTGCGCAATCGACTCGTGCTGGCGATCATCCTGATGCTGAGTACCTGCGGTGTACTCTGCGCCCAGCGCGCCAACCAGCAGGCGGTGGGTGCCCGCCCTGCGGCGATGGGAGAGGCTTTTGTCGCCGTCGCCGACGACGGGCACGCGACCTATTGGAATCCAGCCGGTCTTCCCGCACTGCAGAGCCAGGAGATCCACACCGCCACGGCCGATCTCTTCGGCACCGGTTTCAAGAGCAATTACCTGTCTTATGCGCTGCCGTTCAGCGATCGCTATGCCGCTGGTCTGGACTGGCTGCGCCTGGGTTTCGGCGACGAGGAACTCCGCTTCGCCCAGAACCGGATCGGATTTTCCTCCGGTCTGAAAATTCACCAGCGGCTGTCGCTTGGGGCCAGCGCCAAGTGGGTCGACATCGATGCCGGGCTGGAAGGGCTGGCCGCGCCGACGGGTTTCAGCAGCAGGGGCAATGGCTGGGGCCTCGATTTGGGGCTTCTGGTGGTTCCTCTGCCGGGATTTACACTCGGCGCGGTGGTCCAGGATCTCGGCGGCACCCGCGTCGAATACGAAAACGGCGTCGATCGGACCATCCATCCGATGAACTGGCGTCTGGGTGCGGCCTGGCGCCCGACCGCGAAATGGCTGCTGAGCAGCGGTGTAGATGCTGCTGCCCACCTCGGCGGCGAATATCGCTTGCATCCAGCTCTGGTGTTGCGGGGTGGTCTGCAGCGCGATTTACACGATGCTCTCGGGACCACCTTCGCTTTCGGAGCGGGCGTGAATTATCGTTTCATTCAGGTCGATTACGCCTATGCTGCCGCTCCCGGGTTGGACGTCACTCATCGCTTTTCGCTGGGCCTGGCTTTCAACCTCTCGGCCTCGGCGATCAAGATTGGCGAACCCGAATTGCAGCCGATCTTCCCGGCGCTGCAGAAGCGCTATTTCGACCAGCCCATCGGTCGGGTCAAGCTGACCAATACGTCAAAAGAGCCCCTGGCTGCCCGGCTCAACCTCTTTATACCCGATACGATGCTGGAACCCACCGAACAGCTGGAGGTGGTGGTGGCCCCCGGTAGCGAAACGGTCGATCTCTTCGCCCTCTTCGGCCAGCAACTCAACGATTGGCCGCGCAACCGCATGCTCTCGGCCCAGATCCAACTGGCCTACACCGATGGCGGACGCACCCGCCGCACCAGCAAGCAGGGCCGGCTGACGGTCTACAAGAACAACGCCATGCAGTGGACCGGGATCGGAGCGGCGGCGGCCTTTGTCACGCCGGACGATGCGTCGGTAGCGTCTTTTACCAGCGGTGTACTGCGCCGATTCGATCGGGAGGTTGCTAGTAGTGGCCGAGCGAGCCGTCCGCTACTGCGCGCGATGGCGCTCTTCGATGCGCTCGGAATCTATGGGATGCGTTACCTGGCCGATGCCAATACGCCCTACCAGCAGATCGGCGAGCGGGAGATCATCATCGACAGCATTCAGTATCCGGCCGAATTTCTGCAGAAGAAGACGGGTGATTGCGACGACTGCACCGCGCTCTATTGTTCACTTCTGGAAAACGCTGGTATCTCGACGGCGCTAATCGATGCTCCGGGCCATATTTTGATGGCCTTCGATACGGGGGTCGATCGGTATTCGATCCAGAATCTGGGCATTAGCGAGAGCTACTTCATCGAGCGCGATGGAAAACTATGGCTTCCGGTGGAAGTGACCCTCTTCGGTCAGTCGTTTCAACGTGCCTGGCGTACGGCGGTAGCGGAATGCAACCAGCTTGCGGCCGACGACCGCCTAATTGTGGTCGATACGAAGAGTGCATGGCGTCACTATCCCCCTTCGGCCCCGGCGTTGGAAGATCGTGAGATTAGCATACCGGACAAGGGCCTCGTCGATACGCTCTTTGCGAGCGATTGGGATTATTTACACGCGTTGCGCGAGACGTTTCTCGAGCGGGAGTACCTGCAGCAACTGAGCAATTCACCGGGCAATTACCCCTTGCACAGTGCCTATGTCTACAACCTGCTGCAACTGGGCGCGTTCGACAGGGCGTTGGACCATCTGGCCGCATTGGAGGAGCGGGGGGCGCCCGACCAGCTGGTGTGGAATAACCGCGGGATTATCTTCATCCTGCAAGGCCAATTTGATGCGGCCGCCGCTACGTTACAGCAGTTGCTGGCGGCCTATCCCCAGGATCGCGAGGCGCGGGCCAATCTAGAATACGTCCAGGCGCAACAGGGTACAGTGAGTGAAAGCGGTTTGATTGCTGCGGAATCGGAGTCGGACGATGTGAAAGGGGAAGCGGTCGAGATACTTCTCGAGGATTTGAACTGGAAGTAAGCGTTCGTGCCCGCAATTCGAAAACTGGCCGCGTCCGTCTTTCAGGTCGATCGGTCCCAGCCCGGGATTTGGTGCGATTGTTGTGAGTGTCTATTTATCACTTAATCTTGTAGCGCTAGGTCGTCTCCGATCCTGGTAGGGAGAGATCGTTGACGGTGTGCTATGGGCTGGTGCAGAAAACGGCTTGGCTAAGAGCCCTGAAGAAGGGGTGCCATGGGTCATGGTGAAACCCAAGTCAACGGCGGTGCATTCACAAGATCGCGGAAAAGCTCACTCATCCAAGTTGTCGCAGACCTTTCCCAACCCATTCAACAGTGCTACGACTATCCTATTCACCTTGTCCCAGTCCAAAGAGATCGATCTATCCGTTTACAGCCTCGCCAGCCAAGAAGTGGTACCGGCTTTGTTGCATGAATCCAACCAAGACAAAAAACTGAACAGATCGGGCTGGCGCCCGGTCCGTTGACAGGCATCCTATCCGGATGCTATTCTTTGGCTCAAAGTGGCTCTATTTTGCGCGCGCGCGATGGCTCCATTTTGCATGCGTGTTTCCAACGGGGCTGTACGCCCAGATCAATCGACAGGCCCTTTTGTCGACGCGACAGCGTCGTGTGGTCGGGTGCTCCCAACAGATCCAACAGCGACTGGACAAAGCCTTCGGTTTGGCGCAGCGGCAGCTTAAACAGTTTGCGGATCGTCAACGCTGTCTCAATGGCCAGATCCGAAGAGTAGAATTGTGCTCCCCGTTGGGACGGTCCGCTATAGCGCCAGGCGTCCAGCACGGCCTCACTCACCCATACGTCCAGTCGACCCCGCTGGATCAGTCCTTGTTCATAGGTCGCCCAGTTGGTGACCCGGTAGACGATCCTTTTCTGGGCAGTCCCGGGGGACTTGCCCGACGCTTGACGAGACGATACCTTTTTCATCACAGGCTCTGGGGATACGAGGAATGGCGTTTCTTCGTCGGAATACCATCTAAAGACAGATAGTGGCTAGGTGGAAACCCGCCAACTATTGCTGCTTCGCTGAGCTCCACAATCGATGGGTGCTATATCTGTCGGCCAAAATATAGGAGGGTGATTGCATGAACAAACAAATTCTGGTCACAATTCTACTCCTACTACTGGTTTGTACGTCGCCTGTTTCTACACGCGCCCAGGCAGAAGTCGAAGCCGAGCCACACCGCGTAGTTGGGCAGATCAGTGCAGAAGATATGCTAACCTTGAGAGGACAGGTGCCGGTTTATACGACTGTAGCTGCCGCCCGGCTGGATTCGGGCCAGAGCGCGGTCATAGGCAGGCTCTTCAATATTGTACCGAGTAGTATACAGCGATTTCGCTGGAGTCCGTCAATGGCGACTGCGGGCAGCGCTAACTCCGGCACGACATTGTATGTTGTATGGTACGGCGATAGTGCTGGGCAGACAAAAGTCGAACTCAGGATTGCTCCGTCTGGAGCCATTGTGGATCACTCCGAACCGGATCTTGTAGCCTCGACAATAGCCTCAAAAAGGACGGAAGCCCCAGTCGCAGAAGAGACAGGTCGCGCATCCTTCGAACACACGCTGCAAGCGGCGCCGCCGCCGAGTGGTAAAAGCGATTCTGCCGCGAGCCCGACGCCTGCTGTCGGCGGACAATCTGTCGAGATCGGCACCTATGCCGGTCTGAGCATCATCTCGCCAAGAACGGAGGGTACATCTAAATCGAGCAATATCAGCTTCCCGGGCGGTGGGATTTTTGGGCTGCCGGTTGTCCATGTGTCTTTTTTAGGGGGGAGAAACTTGGTTGTCGAAAACCAGATTCACTATTCCAGAGTTTCGGATGACCTACAGACCATTTCGCTGTTGGGATTGGGGTGGCGGGTCGCCTACCTTTTTGCGGGCACGCGGACCCATTCCCCCTACGTTGCGGGGCATGGTACTTTGTACCACGGGTCCTCTCGCACCTCCTTTGGAGGCTTTGAGGATGAAGATTCAGACACGCATCCCGGCCTCGGCTTCGGTTTTGGATACCGCTTTCTTGTGAGAAAACATATAGCGCTGAGGTTGGAGGGTGCATATCACCACTGGTTCGACGCTGATGTCGATACCAATGTATATACTTTGCGATTGGGCTTTGCCACTGTTCTGGCAACGAGAGATTGAACCGGCAAACTTAGCGCACCCGAACTTTCCTCGGCCATACCTGGAAATGGGCTCGATGAAAACGCCGTACACCGCAATTCTGTCCGTCATCCGGCCCGGGTTATGCCCTGGGCCGTTTCACAACAGCTGAATCCCTCTATAAACAAGCCCTGGCCATCCAGGAAAATGCCCTGGGCGACCAGCATTGGGATAGGACGATTACCCTGGGTAATCTGGGGTATCTTTGCGATGCCCAGGACCGGAGGGATGAGGCAGAAATCCTGTACGGGCAGGCGCTATCCATCAGTTTGCATCCCGGCAGGTCGGAGGTAGAATTCGCCGATTTGGCCAAATTCGACTCTTATTCATGGAATGCCTTATCCCACTTATTTAGCGCCTTCGAGAAGAAAAGTTTCGACCATGTACTGAACGATGCCCTGACGGGTATGCCCAATTCCGCGGTCGTGCAAATGGATATGCTCAACGGGTGGGATCAGGGCATCCACGAAACCACCCGCTCGACCTTGCGGGCGAGAATAGAAAACGAGTTGGTCGGCAGGTCTGTTCCCGATGATGTGGTGCAGCAGGCGCGGCAGCAGATTATCCGCGCGGTGCGGATGATCGAAGTGAGAGGCCGTTTTGGCTGGGTCGGCGGTTTACGAACCATATTGGCACGGCAGATAAACCCCGCGCAAGAGGCGGCGCTGAACAAAGCGTACGATGGAATCGTCGCGGGGTATCGGAGGGGTGTGGAAGAACTTGGGGTGCGGATTGGGCAGCTAGTTTCCAAACCGCAGTATACTCCTGCAGAATTGGCCGATATTCTGATCTATCTGTCGCTCAAGTCGAGAACGGCCGGACTGTCGGCGCTCGGACTGATCTGCGACGGGATCAGCCATCGCTTTTTGCGGGAACACCTCGCAATGATCAGTACCGAGGAAGATCCCAAAGCTGTGCTGCAGAGCATGATCCTGCACGTGTAACCATCCCCTAAATTAGATGTATGCCGACATCAGCCTGGATCATAAGATTCTGAAGGATATTGTTGAAAAAAAGCTGTAAAGCCAGCAAGCCGACGGGAGTTAGTCGATTACGCCAAGACGGCGTATCCGATCAGCCTTCGAAGGGCCTGTCGTGTCTGTCGTGTTGTTGGCATCAGTGATTCGGTCTATCGGTATCAGCCCGATACGGCACGAGACGACGCGGTTATTGCCGGTTTGCAGCAAGCGGTTGAAAAATATCCAGCGTATGGATTTAGCAAGTTTGACATGCCACTAAAAGGGGGATGTTTACATACTGGTTGCCATATTATATATGAAATAGGAAAATACACATCGCATCAGGTATCCCCGGATTCTCGAGACTCAAAAACCAGTTGTGAGTATCAAGAATGATATGAAAATCGAGCAGACAGAACATCCAGTTTTCCACGCGATTGAGTGTGGCGATCTATCTGAAACGATCCGTTTACTCGGCGATGCGCAGTGTGATACCCCCAGGAACGCATGGAATGCCACACCCCTCATCATGGCTGCCTGGCACGGGCATCTTGGCATCGCCAAGACCCTGCTTGATCGCGGGGCCGACATCAATGCATTCTACAATGCTGGCAACACCCCACTGATCGTTGCTGCGTGGCACGGTCATGTAGATGTTGTGAAGTATCTTCTTTCTGAGGGGGTGGACATCGCATTCAAAAACCGAGGCGGAGATGATGCACTGGCATGGGCAGCAGAGCACGGCCATCTGGAAATCCTGGAGAGCCTTCTCGCTGCAGGGGCTGATTCAGTGGATGCAGCCCTCGTCTTCGCTTGCGAGAACGGCCATGGTAAGATCGCTGCTTTACTCCTTTGCAAGGGAGCCTCGCTGGAGTATCAACATGGTGAGTATCACCTGACCCCACTTGCTGCTGCCGCGTACAAAGGATATTTGGATCTGGTCCAGTTCCTCTTGGACGAGGGGGCCAATATTCATGCACTCGACGATGCCGCACTTGGGTGGGCATGCGGCTCACAACAACTAGGGACAGCCGAGTTTCTGATCTCGCATGAAGCAAACGTACACGGTCACGGCGCAGAAGGTCTTACATTCCTGCAGGAGGCCGAGAAAAAAGGTCGTACCACTGTAGCCGATTTCCTTCGCAGGCACGGTGCACGCGAATAGTATGATAGCCCACGTCAGCTACCCTACGGCCTACGCCACACCGCTATGCGCGGTGCGGGGGTTGGCAATACGTTAGACGAAATAGGAAAAGTAAAAGCAGACCCTTATGGTATATCTCCATAATATAGTACTATACTGCATTTTTATACAAAATCACCAACTGGACAGAAAATGATAGCAATTCGAAAAATGCAAAGTTCCGAAATTTATCGGATAGCTGAGATCGATAGAACTGAGCATATTGCGAAAGAATATATTCTGAGGAATGGATCTCTTGAAATCACAGACGTCAACTGGCATGTACACCGCTGGGATTCAGAGAAGAAGATCAAAGAGTGGGTTCCCATAGCCGAAGGCTATGAAAACATGTGGGGAGCTTTCGACAAAGAGAATCTTGTTGGATTTGCAGTTTACCGTGCTCATCTAACAGATGACATGGCACAGTTTGCCATTCTCCATATTAGCTATGACTACAGAAGAATGGGACTTGGAAGAAGACTATCAGAAAAGATTTTAGAAAAAGCTCGAGCTGATGGCGCAAAGAAAATCTATGTGACTTCTACTCCAACAAAAGCAACCGTAGGCTTCTATCAGAAGCTTGGTTTTGAATTGGCTAAGCATGTCAATAAGGAACTCTATGAGTTAGAACCTCATGACATCCATATGATTATGGAATTATGATTGCGACACAAGAATAAGACAAATATCCAACAAAAGGATTCATCTGACTCCTTTCTGCGCCGTTTCGCGTCGCTCCAAGATGCAGGTGATACAGAGGTTAATTCATGAGAGTTTGACATTGGTACAAAATGAGAATCCTACTACATCTAACACATCCACTTACGCAGCGGGGCATTCGCCCCTTGGCCTCCGGCACCCCGCATGCGCGGGTTCGTAAATGGTGGGAACGACCGTTAGCCGTAATGGAATAGAGTTATTCAGGAAGATTAAGCCGGGATCGCTTCTTCGACTTCAACGGCAAGCCTTAAGCCCATTTCTTTCAAGATGGCTGTTAGGCTAGATAACTGCGGATTGCCCTGCTCTGATAACATTCGATACATAGACTCTCTATTGAGCTGCGTATCTTCAGCGAGCTTTTTTATACCATGCGCTTCGGCGACATTACGTAGGGCAAGCAAAAAGAAATCAGAAGCGTTCTCTTCTAATGCCGCATTAAGGTATTCAGCTGCTTCGAGAGGATCTTTCAACCCTTCGAGCAAGGTTGGCCGATAAGGTCTGGATGCTTTAGTCATGATATTCGGCTCCTAAAATCTTGCCAGTATTCTTGAGCAAGTTGAATGTCTTTTTGCTGAGAGCGTTTGGTGCCACCGCATAGAAGGAGGATGATTTGATCTCCATGCTGCCCAAAATACACTCGATATCCAGGACCATAGTCAATGCGTAGTTCGTAGACGCCTCCTCCAACGCCTTTACTGTCACCAAAGTTACCGGAGCTAAGCCGATCTAACCGCACGCGCACTCGGGCACGAGCACGCACATCCCTTACTTGGTTCAGCCATTCAACAAAAGGCGATCGCCCATCTGTAGTCAGATATTCTTCTAATTGCTTGGGCGTTGCCTCAGCCATAAAACAAATGTAGCTTAAAAGCGACATGAGGACAATAAAGAATTTCCACAACCGATAACAGCACAGTTTGCGCTACGCCGCGTGCGCGGCTTGGCCCTAGCGGGCACATCCCCTCTCACTCATCGCCCATGCGGGCGACAGGCAGGAGATAGACCCATGAATTCGGCAGAAACTCTCAACAAATATTCCTGGATCATGTATTTAACGGGGGGATTTCTGATAGGGCTCTTTATCGGTTATCAGGTGCTACCCAAGCTATTGCCTCGGGAACCCCAGCCCCTCTCCGCCGCGGAACTCCAGCCCATTCTCGCCCTACAACAGCAACTCGAGGCCAAGTTAGCAGCCAGTATCGTGGCGATCGACGGCGTCACTGACGCCCAAGTCCAGTTATCGACGCCGCTATCCGGGTCCAGAAGGATTCATCGCAAAGCCTCAGTCACTATTGCGCCTACTAACACCCCTCTCTCCGACGTACAGATTGCGGCCATCGCCGAGTTGGTCGCCTCCGGCATCGACGATCTAAAACCGGGCAATATTACCATCATTGACTCCGCTGGACGCGCGCTCAATATGGACGCCGTGCAAGAATACGATCGGAAGCAGTTCTGGACCAATATTGCCATCAATATTAGCAAGATCCTCGGGATTCTCGCCGCGTTGATCACTGTCCGCTATATAATCCAGGCCATTTGGATTCAACACAGAGACGGTTCGTAGATCTCTATTCGCTGATCTACTGTATTCGTTTCATGGCTAACGCAGGTCAAGAACTTAACGGGAACTATAGTGTGCAAACAGATACCTTTTCACGCCGGATTGATTTGGGTACAAATGAAGGCTTTGTTGCACGAATCAGTGATTGGATCGAGCTCTTCTAATTTTGTTTTTCTTACCGCGTAATTTCTACAGTATAGGTTTGGGGCTTACCCAAATGGATCATCCGATTAAGTATACTACAACCGAGTCGGGCTTCGCTTTGTTGCTGCGGCAACGCCCGTGCTCTGAGTTTGGGGCCAATGATCCGCTTATAGCGTGCCACCCCCATTTCGGCCAGCGAGCGCCGGTGGTAACCGACCTGTTTTTTCCATCGTTTTCGCCCCATGCCTTCAATGGCCTCGACCCGTTGGTTGCGGGCCTCAATGTGCCGATAGCGCCGTTTGGCCTTTCGCGTTGTAGCGTTTTTTTGCGGCGGAATGACCGCTTCGATCGGTGCGGCTTGGGCCGCCGGCGGGTAGGCCAGCAGCCGATGGACTTTCCATCGATCATAGCCGCCATCCCCATAAAAACGTCCTATGTCCACCGGCGTTTGCTCAATCAGCGGCTTGGCCTGCGAAGCGTCATCGTATTTGGCTTCGGTCAGCGTCTGGGCGACCACTTCCCCCGTCTCGGCGTTGAAGCCCATATGCAATTTGCGCCACGTCCGGCGCGTCGACCAGCCGTGCACCCGTACTTTCCATTCGCTCTCGCCATAGACCTTGAGCCCCGTGCTGTCGACGACCAAGTGGATCGGCCCCTGCGCGGGTCTAAG
>DQLG01000190.1 GCA_015660315.1 Candidatus Latescibacterota bacterium | reverse complement strand
CGCAAAAAGCACCGCCTGATACAAACCGCACGCCGACAATCGAACGAATGGCGTGCGACGGGTCGGTGAGCGCTGCCGGGATCGGATAGAGCACCAGCCAAAGCCCTAATAGCGCGTCTTCTTTGCGTTTGCGGCGAATGATAAAAAAGATGCCCAATGGCAGGAGCACCATCTCAAAAAAATACAGTTGCCCCGTATCCATCAAGCTGTGGCGGATCTGCGGGTCGCCGTTGAAAAACAGATAGTCCGGCCCAAGATACGACAGGTAATTCATCAACCAGTCTAAGGGCGCTAACTCCAGCAAATAACTCGCCCGGGCCATTCCCGCTGGGCTAATCCAGTGTAGAGCCGCCGGTAGCAAACAGGCGACCAGGATGCCCAACGGCAATAGTATCTGCCTGCCCTCGGCACGCAATTCCCTAAAATAAAACAAGGCCGCACCGCCAATAAAAAGCGGCGCAAAAACGCGAGCCGACGCATAAGTGTAGAAGCACAATCCAAAACACAGCGTACTCCACAGGAGCTTGCGCCCTCCTTCTTTGCGCCAACGCAAAAACAACCACAAACCCAGGCAGAAGAACAAAGGCAACAATTGCGAGCGCTCGGCATAACGACTCACCTGTATATGCCAAGGGCTAATCGCCAATAGCAAGGCGGCCACTAACCCAAGCCAGCGGTTGACGACCGCTTCCCCCAACTTATATAGCACAAAAACGGTGACTATACCCGCCAAAGCTGCGGGTAGACGCACGGCGAACTCATCGAGCCCAAAAAGCCAGATCGAAGGTGCCGTCAACCACATATAGCTGGTCGAGATCAAGTCACCGAAATTATCGGTGAAGAGCGGGAAGGTATTGCCGAAACGGTCCCTGCCCGTCAACAAGAAGGAGTAGCCGTTATAACCGTAGGAGGCTTCGTCGGGGCTGAAACCGTTGGGAATGTCGGCGAGACGGTAAAGGCGGGCTAAAGCCGCCAGCACCAGCGTCGCGGCCAACGCTATGACATGCGCGCTCACTCGTGCAAAGGCCCGCGGTGCCCGTCCCTGATCGCCTGCGCCAATCGCATGGTATGCACCGCGTCAGCGAGCGTCGACCAAGGCTCTTCGTCGGCGAGAATGCAATCGACAAAATGGCGGGTCTCGTCAAAATCGGCGCCGCCCACCGCTTCTAAATCCAAGGGCGCGGCCAATAACTGCCCGCGCGCACCTTCCGCCTGATAAGGTTCGACCACCGGCGGCGAATCTGTCAACTCCAGATAACCCGAAAAATCGTCGGCGTGGACCTCCGCCCGCTGGACGCGGCCGCCGACGCCGTAATGGCTCATGAGCACCCCGCAAGCGCCAGTGTCAAAACGCACCAACGCGCTGTGGCGGTGCGCCCCCTCGCGCGCGCCGTCGTGAACCTGGGCGTGCACCTCGATCGGCATCGCCGCGCGCGCACCGCTTCCGGCCAACCAGCGCAAAAGGTCGACATGGTGGATGGCATCGCAAATAATCGGATCGGGAGCGAGCCCGTGCCAGGCCGATGTCCCCATTGGCGGAGAAAGCGGCTTGTTATAGGTCGCGGCGCAATGCACCGCGCCGCCGCGCGCCTCGACCATCCGCCGCAGCGCCAACACCTCTGGGAAATAGCGGCGATTGAAAGAGACGATAGCCTTGCCCGCACTCTTCGCCGCCGCCGCCGCCATTGCCCGGGTCTCGTCGGCGTGCATACCGGGGGCTTTTTCCACCGAGGTGTGTACGCCTCGCTCTAGGCAATCGATAACAATGGTCTTGAGCTGACCAGGCATCGTCGCAACAACGACCAAATCCGGTTTGCACGCATCTAGCATCCGCCGATAATCGGCAAAACCCTCGACCCGCCACTCGGCTTGCGCCTGTTTGCGACGGGTGTCGTCAATTTCGGCAACCCCCGCCAAGTGCAGACGCGGCTCCTTGTCGATCATACGCAGATGCAATTGCGCATGGCCACCACAACCAATGACGGCCGCTTTGAGTGCGCTCATATCGCTTATCCTACATTGAAACGCCCAGCAGGCCGCGGGTAAACTGAAAATCGGTATTGTGTTGTGCGACAGCTACCGGCTGCTGGCGACGCGAAGCGACCTCGACTAAGAGATCGAGTAATTCGTTAACCCATGAATCGGCGGGCCCCGCCAGCGCGAGGTCGAGGTCTTCCCCATAGCGCGCTTGCACCGCCGACTCAGCCGACACCTGCAACACTGGCACTAATGGATGGCCTTGCACCGGATGATCACCGGTATGGGCCAAGATCATCTCGACCCCTGTCGCGCCAAGCCCCGTCACGATCTCAGTCCAGTGCTCGGTCGGCGTCTCCAGCACATAACAACCCGGCGCCGACACCGCCTGCCCATGCGCCAACGTCGCGGCAGGTGTCTGACCGGCGAATACCGCATCCTTATAGGTCACGCTGCCGAGCAATGCCCCGCCCTCGGGCACCACTACCGTCGCCCCGGCACCCACCAACCAGCGCGTCAAGCGCGCCAATGCAGCTGCCGCATCTTTCGACAACGGTCCCGCAGCCAACAACCCCACCCGCAGCGCCTGCAAACCGGCAGATTCGGGTAAGGCCGGCTCAATCGCCGCCAACCGATGCTCAAACCAATCGACGACCTTCTCACCGGCTTTGTCGATACCGCCGTCCAATTGCACGCTGGCCCAGCCGAAATCATCCGCCTGCAAGCCGCGCTCGGCAAGTTGGTTGCGCATATAGTCATTGTGGGTCTTCTCGCAGCCGTGTTCCAGCAACACCGCGCAACGCACCAGCGGGTGCGTCAGGTAACTGAGCATCGACCGGGCATAGAGCGCCTCGGCTTCGGCACCGGCCACACCACACCCCTCGGTATGCACCAATGCGACAAAGCGCGAGATCCCCTTTGCGCGGCCCAAACCCTCGGCGTTAAGCCGGGCGGCAATCATCTGCGCGATCTGGCCGGAGCACAGACTCGTCGGCAGCACCAACCCGACCTGGTCGCTGACGAGCCCGCGACCACCGCGCAACCCCGCGAACTCGACCGCCGGCGCCTCTTCGCCCTCCACCTGCAACCGTTCCCCAGTAGGCACCGGCGCCGCGCGCAATTCCTCCAGCCGGCTCTCGTCTTGCTGGGGCCAGTTGCGCCAGATCTGCACCTGCGCATGACCGGCCTCCTCGCCCTTAGAACGCTGCCCTCCGGCCACATTTAGCGTCAGGTCGAATAATTCGGCACCCAATTCATCCATCGGCGTGCCGTCCTGATACGCTCCGGCATTGACATCCATATCCGCGGCCAGAAGCTCGAAACGCGGCGTGGTAGTGACAATCTTGATCGTCGGCACGAAGGGGAAATTGGTAATCGAACCATTGCCGGTAACAAAGTAGATCGCGTTGCAGCCGGAGGCGACTTGGCCAGCAATGCTTTCGAGATCATTGCCAGGACTGTCCATAAAGTAGTAGCCGCCGGCCCTCATCAGCTCACCGTATTCGATGCAATAATCCAGACGCACATCGGGATGGCGCTTCATCGCCGCGCCGATTGACTTGAGCACGATATTATAGAGACCGCGAAACTTGTTACCGCCGGAAGGATTGCCCTCGCACGACTCGCCGTGCCATGCGACGCGCTCCTTGAAGCGCTCCACCATGGCGAGAAAACGATGCGCCGTCTCGGCGTCGCGCACATTCTGCAGCACATAGGGCTCAGCCCCAATCAACTCGTCGGTCTCGGCCAGATTCGCACCGCCGCCCCCGCGGATGATCTCGCGCGCAACCCAGGAGGCCAACGGATTGCCCGAAATACCGGAAAATGCGTCCGAACCGCCGCATTGCAAGGCCAGGCGCAAATGATCCAGCGGCTGCGCGCTGCGCTCGGCGCCGACCTCGACCAACCAGCGCCGGATCTGCCGCTCGCCCTCCAGCAATCGCCCGGTGAACCCACCGTCGATGCTCATAAATAAGTGCGGCACGCTCCCCAGGGGGTAGTCGTTGCGCGCCATATAATCTTGCAGGATCTGGTTGTTGACCGCCTCCGAACCATAGTCGACAGCCAAAACCGCCGCAACATTGGGATGAACTACAAAACCGGCCAAGGTCCGCAACAGATGTTCCTCGTTATTGGGCTTTTCCCAACCGCCTCCCTCAGTATGGGCTACCGCGACCACACCGTCGACGCCCGGCGTGTCGGCGTCGGCGAAACGCGCCGCCAACTCGCGGG
>DQLG01000767.1 GCA_015660315.1 Candidatus Latescibacterota bacterium | reverse complement strand
TCGGAAGAATCACAGCCGCTTATGAAACTGCAGGCGACCGAACTGCACCAACGCACCCCGCTCTTTATCGGCAGCATGGACGACGTCGAGACCCTGGTAGAATTCGCCGCGGGCAAGCGAACGCAAAAAAGAGTCGAAGGCGTCCGAGTGTCCCCGGTATGAGCGAGCGAAGCACACTAATTATCGCGCTCGGCGCGTTCGCATTGGTCGCACTACAAAACGCCTGGCTCTGCGACGACGCCTTTATCACCTACCGCACAGCGGATAACCTGATCAATGGCCATGGCCTGACCTGGAATACGGGCGAACGCGTCCAGGCTTTTACCAATCCCCTGTGGCTCTTCACCATCGCCGGTTTTTATTTCCTTAGCGGCGAAATCTACTATACCGCGATCCTGCTCAGCTCGGCCCTATCAGTCCTCGCCGTCTTTCTGGTCTTCTCCCGTATCGCCAACGACCGGCGTGCGGTCGTACTCGGAGCAATGCTTTTCTGCTGCTCCAAGGCCTTTGTCGACTATTCGACGTCAGGCCTGGAAAATCCGCTAACCCACCTGCTGCTCGCCCTCTTTATCTGCAGCTATCTCAATCGGCCCCAGGATCTTTTTCGCCTTGCGCTGCTGGCCTGTCTGGCCACCCTCAACCGCATGGACACCCTGCTGTTCTTCCTGCCCGCGCTCGCGCTCGCATGGTGGCCACAGCGTAGCCTACGCAGCACAGCCATTCTAACTCTCGGCTTTGCGCCCTTCGCGCTCTGGGAAATTTTCTCGATCCTCTATTACGGCTTCCCCGTCCCCAATACCGCCTACGCCAAACTCGGTGCCGGCATTGATCCGGGGGAACTAGCGATACAGGGGTTCCACTACGCGTCCCACTCGCTACAACTCGATCCGCTGACGCTATGCACGATAATCGCCTCAGCGGTCTTGGTATTATGGAAACGCGATACCCGCCTGTTACCCCTCCTCCTCGGCTTGGCGCTCTATTTATTATATACCGTGCGCATCGGCGGCGGTTTTATGAGCGGGCGTTTCTACGCCGCGCCCTTTTTTGTCGCCGTCGCTCTGCTATTGCGCGCTTGGCCCTTACCGCAAACACGCGCCTGGCTGCTCGCACCAGCCAGCGCCCTAATCATAGGCCTACTTGCTCCCTACCCACCGCCATTTAGCACCTCGGCCTATGGCAGCGACCGCAAGGAAGACAATCAATCCCAACACGGCATCGGCGACGAACGCGCCTTTTATTATCCCTACACCGGCCTGCTCAATGCCGCTACTCAACAGGACACGCTCTACCCTATTCACGGTTGGGCCGATTGGGGCCGACGCCTCAGGGAATTCTCCGACGGAGGGCTACCCGCCATCGTCCGCTGGCCCTTTGTCGGTCTTATCGGCTTTTACGCCGGCCCCGAGTCCCACCTAATCGACATTTTCGGTTTGGGCGATCCACTCCTGGCCAGACTCCCCTCTCGCCGCGACGAACCCTGGCGTATCGGCCATTTCAAACGCCTGCTGCCCGACGGCTACTTCGAAAGCTATCTCTACGGGACCAATTTGATCGCCGACCCCCAATTGGCACACTACCACGACAAACTTAAAATCATCAATAGCGGCGACCTCTTTAGCGCCGAGCGCTGGAGCGAGATCTGGAAGATGAACACCGGCCATTATGAACATCTCATCAACATCGAGGCCTATCGCCATCCATCCCCAGACGAAATAGGCCGCAGTGAACAAGCCACCATGGGGCAACCCATCGTCTTCAAACCAGATCGCTTTATGCATTTCAGCGGATTGGGAGATATCTATTTAGGGCGGAGACAATTCGTGCAAGCCGCACAGACTTACCGCCAAGCTCTGGATCTAGATATGCGCGACATCCGACAAAGACACCCGGAGGATTACCTCGAAAAAATGGGCGCGCTCTACCTGCGGTTGTCCCAAGCGCTCGTCGAACTCGGGCACCACCCCGCCGCCCGCGCAGTGCTCGAAACCTTCCTCCGGATCAATCCGCAAAATGCGATCATCCACGACGCACTACAAGATCTGCAATCGCCGTAGTGCAATACCCAAACACAGACCGGTCAATCCTCAAGACACACAACCATTAGGCCATATATGAAAGTCACCGCCATCAATATTTCCGTCTTCGACCTACCGAGCAATACCGCCCTGTTCGACCTTGAAGAAGTACCCTACGGCCGCCGTACGCGCTGGCAAAGCCGCGGCCAAGGCCGCGCCGGATCCGAAACCCACGTGTTGCACGTATTGACCGACGAGGGCATTGAGGGTATCTGCACCGTCGGTGATGCCCGCTACCAGACCATGCGCCGGGAAGAGCTGGAGCAATTGCGCATCATGGCCGTCGGCCAAGATCCGCTCGACCGTGAACGCCTCGACGACAAGCTGCGTTTTGCCACCCGTTCTATGTTTTCCAGGCCGGGCTGGCATGGGGCTTTCGACAATTGCCTCTGGGATATCGCCGGCCAAGCCGCCGGTCTTCCCGTCTACGCCCTGATCGGCCGGGCCCGAGCGCGCTGCAAAGCCTATTACAACTTCCCCTCGGGCAGCCTCGAATCGGCCATTGAGGGCGCCGACCGGGCCCTTGAAATGGGGTTCACCGTGCTCAAAGATCACTGGAGCGACGCACCCGAGACCAACATCACCTGGTCGCGGGCCATGCGCGAGCATGTTGGCCCCGATATAGAGCTGCTACACGATGCAGCCAGCAGCCCCTA
>DQLG01000363.1 GCA_015660315.1 Candidatus Latescibacterota bacterium | reverse complement strand
GATAGCGATGCTGGCCCCTTGTTGAGTATGGAAGATATAGGCTTTAGGGTGGAAGCTACGGCGGCCTGCTTGAAAAAGGCGCAACTGCACTCGATCGCCATACTCGGGTTGCTGGGTTAAGTCGTATAGCCTGCGCAAGGCTTCGGGATCTGTGATGTTTAAATAGTCCCCCGTCACCAACCGTAGCTGACCACCCCGATCTAACAGATCGCGTAGATGCTCCTCGATCGCGGCCACACCGCTTTGTAAGATAAATGCCACGGCGATATCTACGCGTTCTGCTTGTCTCATATGACGCAAAAGCTGAGGCAGTAACGGATCTTCTTCCCCCGCAGAAAGGCGGCGATGATCGGGCATCGCATCTCGTACTACAGGTGGTGCTTCTCGTGGTTTGAAATAGTCAACGGGCTTGGAAGCAATCCCACGCGCCACACCGATAGGATTGACGGCGTCAGTCAGATTTCTCGGTATAATATGCAGATGTAGGTGGGGTATCATCTGGCCGGCAGGTATACCGTCGTCAATGCCGATAGTAAACCCTTCCGCTGGATACCTTTTAAGTATCTCCTGCCGGACCACGCCGATTGCCTGGGTAAGTGCGGCCTGCTCCTCAGAAGATGCATCAAACCAGGAGCCCATATGACGACGGGGTATAATCAAAGCATGGCCGGAGACAACAGGTGAATCACACCACAAACCAATGCTTAAATCGTTAATGAAGAAGACCTGATTGATTGGCGGATTACAGAAGGGACAGTCTGTGCCTGATGAGGGTTCCACGTTGCTCTTATTCTCTCTCCAAATCCATCAATTCTTGGTCATTAAAGGCAAACACCTTTAATAGAGCGTCAATCATTACAACGTTACGCTCCTTAATGCTATTTTCAGTCCATTTGTCAATCTTCGACAGGCAGGTTTCTTCATCATTCATTGAAAATGATAAGTTATTTAAAGCCAGACCGTTCTTATACCCTATGTTTATATTGTGCCCCAAGAATTTCCTGTTTTCATGTAAATTTTGTTTGTCCTCAAAGCTTGCATTGCTTAGTTGTGAATTGTAGCCGCTGAGGGTCAAGTTACCCAAGCAATGGACCCAGCTTCCATGTATATCCTTAGCTTTTTCCCTGTCACCATCCGCAATCATATCGACCCAATATGGAGGTACATTTCCACCTTGCGGTAAGACATGCTCAACCGTCCAGACAAGCACCCCCTTTTCATTTCGGGCCCATAAATCTGGCCTGTATTCTCTTGAATGAGATAACTCATCGAGCTTTGACAATACAACCCTGGTCATATCTGTATTATAATAATAAAGGCTATTTTCAAGCCCTAATTGTAAATATTGAATGCCTGATGGCTTTCCCCTACCCTTCATATACTGTTCAATTATAAAATCACTGCTGAGTTGATTACCTTCCTGGATAAATTGATCACAATGCTCTATTACTTCCATATTAATCGTATCCAGATCGCGGGTATTGGGAAAATCAGTTATGTTTCTGCGAGGCTTTGTTGCACGAAAGCCTACCACTATTATACTCCTTTATCATACTCCGGAATACTAACCGCGTACTGAATGCCGACATGACCGACGTCCCCTTCCATCCCATGACCAGATACGAGCAGCTTATCTTCGACCCGAAGGGCTTTCTCGTCATCCCCAGTGTGCTTTCAGAGACAGAGATTCAGACCGTTCGCAACCACATGGACAACTACAAGCGCGATCCGAACAGCCTGCCTGAGCCCCACCGCGCACCCATCGCCGGCCCGGCCGAATTCCTCATCGACCACCCCCGCATTATGGGCATCCTGCAGACGCTGATAGATCCCGACCACGAGCGCATCCTGCTCGAAAGCGTCTTCACCTCCGCTCGCAGCATTGACGACAGCGAGCCCTGGCGTCCCCACGTTGGCGGCACCAATGTACTTCCCTCCTTCTCCTATCGCCACCACAACGGCCGCATCTACAGCGCCATGACCCGCGTCGTCTGGGAACTGAACGAAGTCGTAAAGGGCAAGGGCGGTACCTGCCTGGTGCCCGGCTCGCATAAAGCCAACACCGCTTCGGCGCACGCGGGCGACTGGCGGCAAGAAGCCGACGACCCAGATTCCGGCTTCTGGGGAACCTACGACTGCCCGCCCGGCAGCCCGGTCGTCTTCTCGGAGGCAGTGCGTCACACCGGCGCCGCCTGGACCCACCCAGACGATTCCCGCGGCGCCATCCTCATCGCCGACAACCACGTGACTGTGCGCCACCACGAGCCCAAGCCCTGCATGAATTCCACCGTCATTGGCGGTCTGAGCGAAAGCCGCCAGGGCTTCTTCCGCGACGTCTGGGTCCTGGGCAACAAGCGATGACCAGTCTCGAAGCACTGCAGACCTTTGACGAGTGTGGCGCTGTCACCATCGACACAGCGTTGACACCCGATGAAATCTCCGCCGCCAACGCCTCCGTCGACGAACTGCTCCCCTTCCAAGAGCCTCCATCCGGCGATCAGCCGCGCTACCGCTACGGCGCGACCTGCAACTTCTACGCCCCCGCGCTCATCGACCTGATCCAGCATCCCTTCTTCGAGGAGGTCGCCAAAAAGATCCTCGGTGCCGATGATATCCGCTTCTTCCAGGCCGCGATCTTGAAAACCTACCCACAACCGGGAGCGTTCAGCTTCTACGAGCACACCGACATTCAGTACAGCCTTGGAGACTGGGCGCAGACACCGCGTCGGGTCGTCTGCAGCTGTTTCCTCTGGCTCACGGACGTCAATCAACGCCGTTCGCCGATGATGCACCGTCCCGGCAGCCACCGCCTGATCGCCGCCGCGCGCTCGGCCGACCCCGAACTGAAGGATGCCCGACCCCGCGTCGAGGGCACCAAGATGGAAAACTTGCCACCCGAATACGCCGCTCCCGAGCCAGTGTTGGCCCGTGCCGGCCAGGTCACCGTGCTCACCACCTCGATGGTCCACGGCGGCTCGACCAATGTCGACAACGAGCCACGCAAGGTACTGGTAATGACCTACACGGCCG
>DQLG01000573.1 GCA_015660315.1 Candidatus Latescibacterota bacterium | reverse complement strand
CGGCGGCCAAACGCGCTGAATCGGATAGCGCAATATCGCCGAGTGGCCCCTGCCAAATAGCTATTTCATCTGTGCAAGGCTCTCGCTCGACCACCAAAAATCCTGCCGCCCCCCATAGCCCGAACCACTGGCGTCGGTCCGGGCTATGGTGTGCGGCAGGTCCGCGGCAAAACACAGCAATAAAAAAATTTACCTGTATACATATACCCCCAATATGATATGCGAGGTCCGCTCGGCAAACTTGACGCGTCGAGTAAAAAATCGTAAATCATAGACGCCATTTATACCATACCTACACTATGAGGATCCCATGCCAACCAAGAAAACCAATGTCATTCTCTTCGGCATCGACAGCCTACGTGCCGACCATATGAGTTGTTATGGCTACGATCGCCAGACCACGCCGCACATCGACCGCTTCGCGCAAGACGCGGTGCTCTTTGAGAACAACTTCTCCGCGCACATTCCAACCACCTCGGCCTATGCCTCAATGCTGACCGGCCTCGACTGCTTCTCCACCAGCGTCGTCGCCCTGCGCCACAAAGGCGGACTGCCCAAGAAAATCCGCACCCTGCCCGAGATCCTGCGCAAAAATGGCTACAACACTTCCTGCGTCGGTTTCTCCGGCAACCCCAGCTCGCGCGGCTTCAACAAATACCTCGACTACCCCGGTTGGGGCACCTTCGCAGAGGGCCGTAGCCCGAAGGCCGAAAACCTCAACCAGGTTGCCATCCCCGAGTTGGAACGCCTCTCGAAATCGAAGAAACCCTTCTTTCTCTTTTTGCGCCATATGGACCCACATGCCCCCTATCTGCCGCCGGCCCCCTTCGAGCGCATGTTTTACAGCGGCAATGAATTCGACCAAAAAAACAAGTCGATGGAGCCGGTTTTCGACTTCAAACCTTTCTGCGACTTCTTCGCCGAGTGGATGCCTCCAGGCGTGCGCGACCGCCACTATGTCGACGCGCAATACGACGGGGCCATCGCCTATATGGATGCCTGTATACAGCGCATCATCACCCGCGTCGACGAACTGAACCTCACCGACGACACGCTGATCGTCATCAACGGCGACCACGGTGAAACCCTCTACGAGCACGATTGCTGGTACGACCACCACGGCATATACGACAACTGCCTCTACGTACCGCTGATCATCCGCCTGCCCGGGAAACTGCCCGCCGGCGAGCGCGTTTCCGGCACCACCCTACACCAAGATCTGGTGCCAACGATTCTCAATCTGCTCAATATCAAGAGCGACATTAAGTTTGACGGCCAATCACTCTTGCCGCTAGTCGATGGTAAACAGGCCTCTAATTATTCGGATTTCTATATCACCGAGTGCACCTGGATGCGCAAACACGGCTGGCGCACACCGGAGTGGAAACTGATGATCGCACTCGAACCCGACTTCCACTTCAAACCTGAAGTCGAACTCTACAACCTAGTCAACGACCCGCTCGAACTGAAAAACCTCGCCAAAAAAGAGCCCGGCATTGTCGCAGGCCTGACCGCCCGCATGAACGCCTGGATCGCTAAGCGTGAAAAGGAAACCGGCACCACCAACCCGATGCTCACCAATCTGCAATGGCATGGTTCCACCAGCCATGACGGCCCGTTCGAGTCATCGCAACAGGCCTACGACACACTGCATATCGGTTCAGCAGGGTCGGCGAGTAAGTTGCAGGCGGGCAGTAAAAAGAACAAGAGATAGCCAACAAAAATCAGTATGGGGAAAGCTTTAGGCTCTGTTCTATCGTAAAATAGAACAGGGCCTAATCTATTTTCTGTCGGGCAAGTATTGATCACCGCAACCGAATTCGCCGACCGTGATGGCTTCCCGGTCGACTCCCTGACCCTATTTCACAACAGTGAGCACGGCGATCGCAAAAGGTAAATAAAAACGGGGACTGCAAACGCAGCCCCCGAACAATCTCTCTGCCAATATATCGCGAATTTCTACTTTGCGCCCTTAACCTCCGCAAAGGCCCAATCCAACCACGCCACCAATGCCTGGAGATCGCCGGCCTCTACCGTCGAACCACACCAGATGCGCAAACCCGGGGGCGCATCGCGATAGCCGTTTATATCGCAAGCCACGCCTGCACCTTCCAATAGCGCCAGCATCTGCTTGACCTTGGCGCGCTGGCGCGCTTCCGTCAGCCCCGCGTACCAGCCATCGACGATCTTAAGGCATACCGAAGTATTCGAACGAACCTCCGGGACATCGGGCAGAAACGCGATCCAATCGCTGGCTTCCACCCACCGCTCCAGCACCGCCAAATTATCCCGCGAGCGCTGCAGTAACGCCGACAAACCGCCAATATCTTCAGCCCAGCGCAATCCGTCCAACGCGTCCTCGACACACAGCAAAGAGGGCGTATTGATCGTATCCCCCTTAAACAATGCCTCGTTGAGCTTGCCCCCCTTGGTCATACGGAAAAGCTTGGGCAAGGGCCAAGATGGCGTATAACTTTCGAGCCGGGTAACCGCCCGCGGACTCAGCACCAAAATTCCGTGTGCCGCCTCACCGCCCATCACCTTCTGCCACGAATAGGTAACCGCATCGAGCTTATCCCAGGGTAACTCCATCGCGAAAACCGCCGAGGTCGCATCGCAAATCGTCAACCCTTGCCGATCCGCGGCGATCCAATCCCCATTCGGCACCTTCACCCCCGACGTCGTACCATTCCAGGCAAAGACCACATCACGGTCAAAGCTCACCTGCGACAAATTGGGCAATTCGCCAAAATCAGCACTGAAGACCCGCGTATCCTCTATCTTCAATTGCTTGGTAATATCGGTCACCCATCCCTGGCTAAAACTCTCCCAGGATAACACATCAACCCCTCTCGCCCCCAACAGCGACCACAAACACATCTCCACTGCCCCGGTATCCGAAGCCGGCACCACCGCAATGCGATAATCTTCCGGCACCCCCAAAATCTCACGCGAGCGCCCAATAACCTCCTGCAACTTCGCCCGACCAATCGGCGCGCGATGCGAACGCCCCAACGCCGCGCCTTGTAAAGCATCAAGGCTCCAGCCGGGTCGTTTGGCACAGGGACCGGATGAGAAACAGGGATTTTGTGGTTTGATTTCAGGTTTAACTGCCATCTCTACTTCACTCAACGCCAATTGCTTCCTTTCTATATCATTAATCGCGAATCGCGTATAGTAGAAACCACTAAAGTTTCCGAGGCCTGGTCGCGGGGTGCGATACAGGGCGATTTTCAGGATGGTTGGGCGGTAAAGAAATCTGGCCAGGCAGTGCAGGGGGAGCGGTCACGACGGCGATCCGAGGGGCGATGGCCCAAGGCGTACAATTTCCCCCGGAGACTCATCCCGCGACCAAACCGTCCGCTCATAGCCTCAGCCTATTCCGTCCGCGCCAACATTCCCCCATCCACCGTCAACGAAGTCCCCGTAATAAAAGACGCCTCATCCGAAGCCAAGAACAACACCGCATTGGCGATATCCTCGCCGGTGCCCAATCGATTCGCCGGTACCATCTTCGCGTAGCGCCGCCGCTCTTTCTGAGGTACTTTCAAATCATCCCACAAAGGTGTCAATATAGCACCCGGCAATACCGCGCATACGCGAATATCCGGACCGTAGTCAATCGCCAAAGTGCGCGTCAGTCCCAAGACCCCGGCCTTAGCCGAATCATAGGCCGTGGCGGTGGCGAAGCTGACCAGTGAATGCACCGAGCCGGTATTAATTATTACGCCGCCACCGGTCTTGCGCATCACCGGGATGCCGTATTTAGCCGCCAGAAAAATGGCCTTCAAGCCTATATTCAACGTGCCGTCCCAATCCTTCTCGTCGAGTTCGGTGGCCGAACCGTGGCGAAACCAAATTGCATTGTTGTGCACAATATCCACACGACCGAACGCTTTCTCTGTGCGCTCAAACATGCGAATGATCTGCGCCGACTTGCCGACGTCGGTGCGCACAAAAATCGCCTCACCGCCATCAGCGTTGATTTTGTCAGTAACACGTTTACCCGCCTCGACATTCACATCCGCCACGCAGACCGACGCCCCTTCGCGTGCCAGGACCTGTGCAGTGACTTCCCCGATGCCCGATGCCGCACCGGTAACGATAGCCACCTTACCAGCAATCCGCCCCGCATTTTCCATGATCATCCTCCGATTAAATGTGCAACTGCAAATCGAATACCATCTCCATATTCGCCCACCACTCACCCTCTTTCGCCTCGGGCACCTGCCGCTGAAAGGTCCGCATCAATTCATCCCACTCGCCCGCTTTCGGATTCTGCTCGACATAGCGCGGAAAATCGCGGTCGGGGTCGAACTCATCTGTCGCCGTCATATACATAAACATGCGCTGCCCCAATAAGAAGATCTTCATATCAGTAATGCCGACGTCGCCCAAGCCCTGCAGAGGCTCGGGCCAGGGGTTGGCATGATATGCTTTGTATTGCGCAATCAAATCGGGGTCGTCCGCCAAATCGATGGTCAAACCAAAATGCTGCATCAGCTTTCTCCTTGTTTTTCGGCGCGATAAGCCGCCGCCAGCAACGACACCGGATGCACTACTTGGACCGGGACATGTGCGCGCTGGCCGCCGTGGGCGATCTGAATCGCGCAACCCGGATTGCCCGTAGCCACGATCTTCGCGCCGGTAGCGCGCACATGGCCCATTTTGCGATCCAAAAGCTGCATCGACATCTCGGGTTGCGTGATATTGTAAATCCCGGCGCTACCGCAACACCAATCGGCTTCGGTTAACTCGATCAATTGCAAACCCGGTACTGCCCGCAAGACTTCTCGTGGCGCATCGGAAACCTTTTGTCCATGCTTGAGGTGGCACGACTCGTGATAAGTCACTTGCTGCGCGGGCAACTTACACTCCGGCGTCTGCAATTCGATCTCAACGAGGAACTCGTGTATATCACGAACCTTGCGGCTCCACTGCTTGGCCCGCTCCGCATACTCGGCATCGTCGGCGAGCAAATGCTCGTAGTGTTTGATATGCGAACCGCAACCGCCCGAATTAACGATGACCGCATCTAGGTCTTCGGCATTGAACGCGTCGATATTGATTCGGGCCAGCCGCTTCGCCGTATCCAGCTCGCCATTGTGCCCGTGCAACGAACCGCAACACTCTTGCGTCTCGGGCAAAAGCACTTCACAATTGTTATACTGCAACGCGCAGATCGTATCGGCGTTGACCTCGGCGAAGGCGATATCCTGGATACAACCGGCCAATAACGCCACCTGATATTTTGCCGCCGATGGATTCTGCTTTTTTAGATCCTGGCGATACAACTGATCGGTAAAACGCTCGTTGATCTCAGGCGTCAATGGTTCGAGTGCGCCCAATCCCCAGGGCATCAACCGCAACAGGCCGCTCTTGCGTACGAGTGTTTGCAAACCACTGCGCTGAAAGAAGCGCAGCAACCGCCCCAACCGGTGCAGACGCGAGCGCTTGGCAAAGAGCCAGCCAAGGGTCCAACGCCGGACAAAATTGCGCACCGGGCTGTGCAGCAGGCCTTGCCGTTCGACCTCGGCACGCGCATTTTCGAAGAGCGTCGCATAATCGACGCCTGCCGGGCAAGCCGTCTGACAAGCCAGACACCCCAGACAGAAATACATCTCTTCGGCAAAGACCTTACTCGCCTGCAAATCGCCGTCGGCGATCGCCCGCATCATCGCGATTCGGCCGCGCGGCGAGGACCGCTCCAACAAGGTCGCGTCGTAGGTCGGACAGGTCGGCAGGCACATCCCGCAGTGCATGCATTGCTGCACCACGGAATAGTCCAAATTCTCGAGTAGATTTAAACCATTGGCGTTCAATCGAACATATTCCCCGGATTTAAGATCCCCACTGGATCAAAAGCGATTTTCACTCGTTTAAGCACGTCCATGCCAACAGGGCCCAATTGCTTGGGCAGAAAGGGTTTTTTCGCCAAACCGACGCCGTGTTCGCCGGTGATGGTCCCGCCCAATTCGACCGCGAAGGAAAAGACTTCCTCCATGGCCTTTTCAACTCGGGCCATTTCTTCTTCGTTGCGTTCGTCGCAAAGAAACGTCGGATGCAAATTGCCGTCGCCCATATGGCCAAAGGTACCCACTTTAACCTGATGTCGCTCGCCGACTTCCTGCACATAGGCGACCATCCGCGCCAGCTCGCTACGCGGTACTGTAACGTCCTCGAGCACTACCGTCGGCGCCAAGCGCGCCAACGCGCTAAAGGCGGTGCGCCGCGCCGCAGCTAAGCGCAGGCCCTCTTCCACCGTGGCGGCCAACCTGACTTCTCGCGCCCCGCCTTGCCGGGCAATCTCTTTGATCTGTGCCGCCTGTTCATCCACTTCGGCCGGATGGCCGTCAACCTCCATCAGCAATACCGCCTCACAATCGGTTGGCAGACCAATCTTCGCGTACGATTCGACACATTCGATGGTCGTGCGATCGAGAAATTCCAACGTACAGGGAATGATCTTGTTTTCGATGATCGCCGAAACGGTCTCCGCCGCCTGGGTCATATCGTCGTAAAGACCGAGTAAGGTCTTTTTACTCGCAGGTGCCGGCACCAGCTTTAGAATAACTTTTGTAATGACCCCGAGCATGCCTTCCGAGCCGATAAACAGATCTTTGAGCGCGAAACCGGCCACGTCCTTGACGCATTTATTACCGGTCTCCAGAATCTGACCGTCGGCCAGAACCACTTCTAGCCCCATTATATAATCGCGTGTCACACCATATTTAAGCCCGCGTAATCCGCCCGAATTATTGGCGACATTGCCGCCGATTGTCGATATCTTGATAGAGCCCGGATCCGGCGGATAAAACAAACCAGCCGCCAACGCCTCATCGGCGACCTTTTGCGTTAAGACCCCCGGCTCACAGACCATTACCAGATTGGCCGCGTCCAATTCTATGATTTTATTGAGCCGTACCAGACAAAGCACGACGCCCCCTTCAGAAGGCACCGCGCCACCCGCTAAACCCGTACCTGAACCGCGCGTCACCACCGGCACGGCCTTTTTATTGCACAAGGCCAGAATTTGTGCAACTTCCTCCCCGCGCTCCGGCAATACCACACAAGCCGGCCGGTTGTGCAACATCGCCGTGCCATCGAAGGCATAGACGCTCAAATCCTCGTCTGAAGTCAGCAACTGGTCTGCGCGCAAGAAACTTGCCAGTTCTTTGATCAATGCTGAATTATCCATCTCGATCTCTATTCCCTAAGCGACGGGCAAGCGCCGGGGCATTCTCAATCTATCGGGCAAATGCTCGATGCGGTTGATATATTCGACGAGTATCGTATTATCGGGTTCGAAGGCGATGCGGGTAATCGCGGTATTGTCGTGCTCGTAAATCCCACGGCCGCCGGGCAACTGGTTACCCAACGCCTGGATTAGCAGACTCATAAAATTCCCGTGCGTCACCAAGCCAATCCGCCCATGCTCCCCGGCTCGGGCCAATAAATCCGCCGCCACCGCAATCGCCCGGCCTTGGCCCTCATACCACTCTTCCATATTCTTGTTCCACCATCCGTCCTCACTAACCGTCGCCGGTACGACAGCGTTGGGAAAACGCTCGGTGATATCCGCTCGCGTCTGGCCGGGATAGCCAACCTTGCCGCGTTCCCCCCCGTGATCGAGGAACACCCCGCCCGTCTCGTGGATATCCACCCAGATCTCAGGAGCCATACCCAATGCTCTACCAATCGGCTCGGCCGTGTGCATGGCACGAATCATCGCGCTACAGTAGAGCCGATCGAGGCCAAGTTGACCTTCTTCTCGCTCCTCCGGGTACAAGTGCAGGCCCTTACCCATATATTCTGCTGCATACTCTATCTGATCCCGGCCTTTCTCGGTCAATTCAGGATCGGCGACACGTAGGCTAACATCTGCCAACGCATTGTTACTAGACTCCCCGTGGCGGATCAGAAATAGGTCCATGGCTTCCTTGACAGTGATTAGGGGCTTGTATAGTTTCTCGCCCCTTTAAGAAAGGGACTACTATGCATATTACAGTACTACAGGGAGAAATTCAAAAAAAGGCCGCCGATGTCCTCGTCGTCAACCTCTTCAACGGCACCCGTCCAAGCGGTGCCGCAGGTGCAGTTGACAGGGCCATAGGCGGCCAGATCGCCGCTGCGATCGACCTAGGCGACTTCAGGGGTAAAAGCGGCGAGACGTTGCTGCTCTATACGCAAGGGCGGATCCCTTCTCCACGCGTGCTCGTCATCGGCCTAGGCCAAGCGAAAGACTTCGACCTCGAAAAATCCCGCGCCGCCGCCGGCACCGCCATCTCCGCACTCGCCCGCTTAGGCGCCAAGAATGCCGCGACTATCCTGCATGGCACCGGTGCCGGCAAGCTTCCAGTAGCAGCGGCCGCACAAGCCGTCGCCGAAGCCTCACTACTGGCCGCCTACCGCTTTGACGGCTATCGCGCTTGCGACCGATCCCACCCGCTTAAAAAACTCCGTGTAATCGAAATTGACCGCAGCAAGCTCAAAGAAGCCCGCCAAGGAATCCAACGTGGCAACAGCATCGCTGAAGCCACCTGCCTCGCCCGTGATCTGATCAACCACCCCGGTGGCGATGCCACCCCCGCATATTTAGCCCGCACCGCCCGCCGCCTGGCCAAATCTCAAGGGCTGCGCTGTCAGGTGCTCGACGAAAAAGGCATCAAACGACTTGGCATGCATGCACTTTTGGCCGTGGGTCAGGGCAGCGCCAATAAACCGCGGTTTATCGCCCTCGAACACGGCCCGAAAAACGGCGCGCCCTTGGTTTTCGTTGGCAAGGGCATCACTTTCGACAGTGGCGG
>DQLG01000439.1 GCA_015660315.1 Candidatus Latescibacterota bacterium | reverse complement strand
GCGGGTTTCGACGATGCGTCGGGTGGCGCCCTCGCCGAGTTAGAAATTTTTTACCAGCACGGTGCGCGCGGGGAAGGTCCACAGGGAGTCGGTGGCGAAGGTTATACGTGCGCTATCGGGCAAGGCGAGTAGACGGGTCTTATCGGCGCCGTCGGACCACAGGGGTGCGTTGACCTGGTAGGGGATGAGGCCTGGTGCGGGTGTCTGGCTGGCGATGTCGGCGAAGATACCCGCTGTTGAAATCGTGGCCGGGATGCGGTCCGGCGAGGCTTCCGGATCGCGTTCGGCGAAGTGGTAGAGGCGACCGTTGATGCCGACCACATAGAGTTCGCCGGCTTCGTCTTCGCCAAAACTGGCGATGGGTGAAGGACTGATGGCGAGCAGCTTATTGTCGGGGGGGCCGTCCGCCCGGCGGCGCAAACCCCAAATGCGGCGGGTCGCGAAGTCGCCGTAGACATACCAGCCCTGCAAGGTGGGCAAGCGAGGGCCCCGGTAGACGAAACCGCCGGTGATCGAATGGCCTTGGCGGCGGTCGTATTCGAACACCGGCAACTCGAATTCACCGGGATCGCAATCGGCGCCGGGCGGGAAACAGTGGAACCCCTCCATCTGGCTCCAGCCGTAGTTGTCGCCGCGTTTGATCAGATCAATCTCCTCCCAACTCGATTGGCCGACATCGCCGAGCCACAGTTCGCCGGTTAGGCGGTCGAAGCTGAAGCGCCAGGGATTGCGCAGGCCCCAAGCCCAGATCTCTGCGCGAAAGCCGTCGCGGTCGACAAAAGGATTATCGGGGGGGATGGCATAGGCCAAACCGGGCTCTTGCTGGTCGACGTCGATGCGTAGGATTGTGCTGAATAGCGTTGCGGGGTTTTGGCCATGGGCGAAGGGGTCGTTGGGGTCTTGGCCGTCGCCAAAAGAGATATAGAGCATGCCGTCCGGTCCGAAGGCCACCTGGCCGCCATTGTGGCTTTCGTGCGGTCGCTCAAGTTCGATTAATACGCGCTCAGAGGAGGGCAGGGCGCGGTCGGGATTGTCGGGTGAGACACGGAATTCGGAGATGCGCGAGAGGAACTCGCCGCGGCCGGCGATATAGGCGATGTAAAACAGGCCGTTTTGTTCGTAGCGCGGATGGAAGGCCACGGAGAATAGGCCTGCTTCCTGCGGAGATGAACGGACCCGGTCGCGGATGTCGAGAAAATTCGCGACCGAGCCGGTCGCGTCGCCATTGGCAAAGACGCGGATCACGCCATTGCGTTCGACGACAAAGAGCCGGTCTTGGCTGTCACCGGCGTGGGTGAGATGCACGGCGCTTGAAAAAGACAGGTGCGAAAAAACTTGGCGCAGCGCGAAAGCTTCGACACCACTACCGGAACTGCGGATGTCGACGGTGTTGGAGACGCGGTTTGGGGGTAGTTGTGCTGTGATTGGCCGGGCGATCGCCAAGAAGGCGAGCAATAGCGGGATATAGCGGCTCATGGTTGTGCCGGCATGGCTAAGGCGGCGCTCAGGCCCTGTTTGTTCTGCGGTCGCTGGGGGTCGAATTCGAGCGCGCGGCGGAAGGCGCCAAGCGCGTCGGCGCGCTTGGCCTGTTTTTGTTTGCCGCGGCCGACATTATAATAAAGCTCGCCGATCAACCGTGAAACGCCTCGGGATTTTTTAAAGGAGTCGAGTTTACGTCGGGCAGCTTGGGCCTCAGCGGTCGGTTGCAGCGAATCGAGGGTGAGTTGGCAGAGTCGCAGCGTGTGGTTTTGCGGAAAGTGTTCGAGGGCTTTGGCTAGAGTCGGGTCAGCTTGCTCGTCAGCGCGATTGTAGAGCATGGGCACTAGACGCACATAGGCGTCTTCGAGGTCGATGATATTGGGTGCGGTGGCGATGGCGCGCTTGAGTTGTATGATGCCTTCGTCGAGTTGGTGGGAGGCGAGAAAATGGCGACCGGAGGCGTAGTAGGCAATGGCGGTGGCTTTGCTGAGACCGGTATAGCTTGAATACGAGAGCAAAAGTAAGAGCAAGGTGAATACGAGACGTGGGCGTAAGGGCGATCGCGTGGCGAGATGGCGCAGGGACCAGGCGAGGATGCCGGCGCTGCCGGCGCTGGCCAGGTAGAGATAGCGGGAAGGGCCGGAGGGCACGATCTGTATATACGCGGGAGAGAGGACCGCGATGGGCAGGAGGTGGACAAAAACCCAGGCTAGCCATGGACTCAATGTAATGTGCTGGCGCCATTGCAGCGCGGCAAAAATGCCCAGGCCGGTCGCGCCGACAATCCACTCCCATACGGGAAATCGGTGCAGCGGTTGCACTAGCCAGTGGGCCGTGCTGATCAGTCGGCTCCAGCAGACGAGATGGTTGCGCAAAAGGCCCCACGGGTCGAAACCGTCGGCGATAATGCTGGCTTGTGGAGCTTGCGGGTAGCCGATTTTGAGGCCGAGCACGACCGTCGCCAGTAACAACGCTAAGGGTAGATAGCGGCGAAAAATCGGGCGATCGCCGCGTTGCCAGGAGAGGTAGAGGAAAAAGGGCAGGAAGGCGGCGGCGGAGATATGGAATAACACGCCGATCAACAATAGGGCGTAGACAGGCAGGGGACGATCGCGTACGTAGGCGCAGAGGGCTAGGCTGCCGCAGATGAGTACCAACGCGTAACACTGCGCAGCAATCCAGTGTGTGGCGTTGAAATGGCTGACATTGATAAGGAAGAGCAGGCCGGTGAGCAGGGCCAATTCGAGATCGAGGCCAAGCGCGCGACCGGCGCGAGCCAACGTTAGGGCGGCGATAAGGTGGAATAGGCCGCTACAGAGATGATAGGCTGTGGCTGAGGTGCCCCAGGCCATATATTGCAGCAGAAAGACCAGTTCGAGGGCCGGGCGGCCGGGCATGCGTTTGTCGGGAGCAAAAAAGGCGGCCGGGGCGGCGAGTGTGTCGGCGCTGTCGAGAAAATAATCCTCGTCGTGCGTATCGATCGGCAGATCGGCGAGGTCGGCGAAAAATAATAATGCGACCACCGCCAAAAAGGCAACATAGACCATCCAGGTCGAGCGGGTATCGGATAGGGCGAAGAGCATAATCTTTATAATAAAGCACAAAAGCGCGGCATTCGATAATTTACCCTTAGGGTCCTGCAGTGCGCGCGCAGATTGACAGTCTTATAATGAATACTTAATTTTTGTCTTTTCCACTACTTAGCTAATTCTAATTCGAGAAACGCCCCGCCTCATGGACCCCTTCAAAGGTCTGATCGACCAGGAACTAGCTCGCTTCGAAAAACGGCTCGATGCCGTATTGGAAGCGGATGTCGACCTGGCGCACGAGATCGCCCGTTATATGGCCACGCTCAAAGGCAAACGGCTCCGGCCGGCCTTGGCTCTGCTCAGTGCGAAGGCGGCGGGCGGGTGGAATGAGAAAGTGATTGACGCGGCGGCGGCGGTGGAGATGATTCACGCGGCGACGATGATGCATGACGATGTGGTCGATTCGGCGACGATGCGGCGGGGTAAAGAGACGGTCAATGAGCGCTGGACGGGCCAGATTGCGGTGTTGATGGGCGACTTTCTGTTGGCTCGGGCACTGTGCATGCTGGTTGAAGTTGGCAATTTGCAGGCCCTCGGCATCGTTTCGCGTGCCACTGAACGCTTGAGTATTGGCGAGATCTTTGAAATTCAGATTGGCGAACAGTGCGACACGCGCGAAGAGTCTTATTTTGCAATGGTCAGCGACAAGACGGCCTCGCTGATATCGGCCTCGGCGCGAATCGGTCCGATTTTGGTCGGCGCGTCTGATGAAGTGGTGCAATCGATGGGGCGCTACGGCGAATTGCTCGGTCGGGCCTTTCAGGTCGCCGACGATATACTCGATCTCACCAGCGATCAAGCGACGATGGGCAAGCCGGTCGGTCATGATTTACGCGAGGGCAAGATCACCCTGCCGCTGATACGCGCCTTACAGCAGGCTCCTGAAGGGCCGAGGGTCGAAATGGAGGCGTTATTGGTCCGTTCGGACAAGGACGAGGCCGAATGGGGACAGATCGTTGCCTTTGTCGAGGAATTTAAAGGGGTTGAGACCGCGGCGCAGGCCGCGCGCGAATACGCCGCCCAAGCGCAGGAATGTTTAGAAGTATTGGCGCCGTCGCCCGCCCGCGAGGCGCTGGAGTTGGCGGTGCGGCTGGTGGTCGAACGCAACAATTGACGGGTTGAATAGGCCGTGCTGAAGCGCAGTCTATTGGCCGTGGGTGGGCTGGCTCTGGTGCTGTATTTCTTGCCGCCGCAGCCTCCGGCCGAGCCGCTGCGCGAAGACCGGCTCGTGTTGGGCACGCTGGTTACGGCAAAGATTTATTTGGACGAAGTGCCGGATCGATCGCCCTTTGATCGCGCTTTCGCCGAGGTTGACCGTATAGATTCGCTGATGAGTCGCTACCGCGCCGAAAGCGAATTGCGGCAGTTGGAACTGCAGGCGCTAAGCGCTAATGTGCGGGTTTCGGCCGAGTTGCACGCGGTGTTGGCGCGCAGCCAACACTTCGCCGCGTTGAGCAATGGCGCGTTTGATTGCACGGTGGGCGCGCTGACGAATCTTTGGGGATTTCCGGACGCGGAGGCACCACCTGACTCGGCGCAGTTGGATGCGGCGCTGGCACTGGTCGGATACG
>DQLG01000664.1 GCA_015660315.1 Candidatus Latescibacterota bacterium | reverse complement strand
TCGCCGTCGTTCTGGTAGAGAAAGTCCTGATCGAAGAAGTCGGCGATATAGAGGTCGAGGTCGCCGTCGTTGTCGTCGTCGGCAAAGGCGGCAGCGGTGCTGTTTTTGTTGTTGTCGACTCCGGCTGCCGCGGCCTGGTTGGTGAAGCTGCCATTCCCCTCGTTGTGGTAGAGCGCATTGACGGGGTTGGAGACGGCGGTGCCCCAGTTGGTGGCGTAGAGATCGAGATTGCCGTCGCCGTCGTAGTCACCCCAGGCGAGGTTGGTACAGAAAAGCCCCGGATTGGCGGTGCCGGAGGCATTGCTCAGGTTTTTGAAGCTCTGCGCCGAGGCCAGGCCCGCGCTCAGGGCGACAAGCAGTATCGCGAGTCTCATTGCACCACCGCCACAATTTTTGCGCTGTGTTCGCCGCCGGCGTCAACAGCGACGATATAGAGACCGCTGGCGACCAGCTCGCTATGTTCGTTTTGGCCGTTCCATTTGAGGGTCACCCGACCTGGCGCCATGGCTTGCTCGCGCACGATCACCCGTTCGAGGCGTCCCGACGCGTTGTAGATGCGGACCGTCACGTCGGCTGGGCCGGTGAGGGTGAAGGAAATGTCGGTTTCATCGCGCAGACCACCACCGCGTGGGGTAAAGGCGCGCGGTTGGCAGTCGAGTTCGCGCACGGCCAAACCGCCGACCAGCGTCGCCAGGTCTTCGAAGACCGCGAAAGTGCCCAGTGCTTCGATCGAAGTGATTACCAGTCTACCACTCCGGTCGCTAGTGCCGCCGAGGCGCAGCCATTCGTCACCAGCCCGTCGGAAGATGCCGAGCTTGGCCGGGTCGTGTGCGGCGAGTTGCGCGTCGCTGTAGCGCATGGTCAAGGTCGCGCGCTTGCCCAAACTGCCGGTCGAGCCGATGGCATAGGCGTCGGTGATTTGCGTGCGCTCGCCGTCTTGGACTAGTTTGCCGGCCGGTGCGGCGACGCGGCGGATGGAGATCTCGTTAGAGCCCGGTGCCAGCGCATTGGGTGGGAAGTAGATCTCGACCTGGTTGTCGGCATTGCTGATGGTGCCGCCCTGACGCGCGTCGGCGAGGCTGGCGGCGGTGCGGAATGTCCAGGTGAAGCCGCTTTCCGCCAACTGGCCCAAGACTAAGCGGTCCATGCTGACTTGATATTCAGTAAAGGGCTTGAACCCCCCTGTCGGCGCGAAGCTGAGCACGGTGCCGTCCTCGTTGGCGCCGAAACCGGTAATGGTGAGCAATTCAGCCGTGGCCGTCGAATCATTGAGTGCGTGGGCCAAAATTTGAAAGTCGCTGACCTCCTGGCGGGCGGCCGGTTCGCTAAAGGTTATTTGCAGACTCGGATCGTCGGTGGATATGCCATCGGCGTCGGCAGCCGGTAGCGTCGAGACTACTTGGGGGATCTCGGTGGTAAAGGACCAATTGCGGTCGCGTAGTTTGATCTGTGAGGCAAGCGGTCCACTAACCCTTGAGCTGACGCTGGCTTCGTAGCGGGTGCCTGAGATCATCTCTATCGCCGGGAAGCTGACGGTGAACGTCTCGGCGTCATAACTGAATTCGTCGTCGGCCAATCTCCCGATTGAGCACCCACTGCAACTCAGGGTGAAGTTGCGCGAGTTGAGGAGCAGTGGATTGACCGGACCCGAGAAAGCGACCGTTAGCCGCTGTGATCCCGAACGGATATCGGTTCCATCGTCAGGTGTCGTCGCGATGATCGAGGGGACGCGGGTGCTGAAACTCCAGTTGTAGGCACCCGGATTATCGAGCAGCGGACCGCCGACGGGCGCGGCGATGCGCACCTGGTAAGAAGTCCCCGGCACCAGACCGCCGATGGGTGCAAAGCTGACGGTGCCCCCATCTGGGTCATAAGCCGGTGTTGAAATCGCGACGCTTTCGCCTGCTTGCAAGAGGGCCACATTGCTTTCGGTTAAGAGCGCGGCCTGGTTGATCGGGGCGTCGAAACGCGTCTCGATGGCGACGTTTAAGTCCGTGACGGTCGTGTCGTCTAGGGTTGGAACGGTGCTGGCCAAGGCGGGCACATCAGTGCTAAAGACAAAAGTTTCCGTTTTGTCCGAGCCGAGCGGGCCGCTGACAACCGGCGAGAGCAAAATATTGTAGCGCGTGCCGACCTGCCAGCCCTCGACCGGGGCGATGCCGTAGATGTTGTCGCCGCGGTCGATTGGGTCACCGGGCCTTAGCTCGGCGTTTTCCCCCCGACGGCGGATGATAAAGTTGGCCGTCGTTAGTTGGTCGGGGTCTATGGGGGCGCTGAATTGCAGGGAGACTTCGTCAATGTCGACGCCAATGTCGATGCCCTGGTCGGCGGGTGTGATGGTCATCACTTCGGGTATGGCGGTCTGGAAGTCCCAGGTGTAGTCGCTCTGGCGCCGAGGTCCGCCGGCCGCGGCGGCGATACGGAGCTGATAGGGGGTGCCACCGCGCAGGCCTTCGGCGAGAGCCAAACGGGCGGTGCGCGTCTCGGCGATGTATTCGAGGTTGGTGATCGCCACTTCGGCGCCGCTTTTGAAGGCCGTGACACTGCCCGGTTGCAGTAAGATCTCGGCGTCGACTGGATTGTCGAATACGGCGACGATGGCATTGTCGGCTGTCGCCACGTCGATCTGGCCGGCAGTGGGGGTCGAAACGCTTAATTCGGGGACCGGCGTGCGGAATTGCCAGGTAAAATCGCCTTCGGCAAT
>DQLG01000644.1 GCA_015660315.1 Candidatus Latescibacterota bacterium | reverse complement strand
TAAATTTAGGAGCAAATTCAACGAAGCCGTAAATAATCTTGTAAATCCCGAGTGTATTCGCTGCTGGGATCCAAAAGCGCAGCCAGACCCGCAACGCGCGCTCGAGCTATTCCGCGACCGCTTCGGCGACGGCGGCAACTTTGATTTTCTACTCGTTGGTTCGTTCAACCTCGAGCAAGTCGAGCCGCTGGTCCGTTCCTACCTCGGCAGTCTTCCCTCGACGAACCGCCGCGAACCCTTGCCCGATCAGCAAGTCGCGGCGTGGCCACAGCGCGTCCGGCGCACCGTCTACGAAAATCAAGAGCTCCGCAGCAAGGTCTTCATCACCTTCAGCGGTGCCCATAGTGCCGGAAGCGGACTCTACCTCGACCGCCCCAACCCGCCCCATCTGGCGGCGGAATTGCTCCGCCTGCGCCTCTTCGACGAATTGCGCGAGGCCGCAGGAGGGACCTATGAGGTCTCTGTTAAGGTCCAAGAACGATCACTCGGATCGAGGTACGAGGAGCACCAGTTTCTCGACAGGACCCGAATTATCGAGGTCCCGCAAACACCCTACGCAATCATCAGAGTTTTTTTCGAGTGCGCGCCGGCACGCGTCCCGGAGTTGATCGAAACGGTCCTGAGCCAAGTTGAGGCCCTGCGCGAGGAGGGTCCCAGCGCATCGCACCTGGTCCAGTTCCAGCAGCAACTCAGACGCGAGCACTCGAATAATCTCAGGGAGAGCACCTTCTGGGCTCAGAGCCTGATTAATGCTATTCGTTTCGGCTCAGATCCGCTAGGGATACTCGAGTACGCCGACCGGATCGACAGCCTGACGATAGCCGCTGGCCAGCGCGCAGCGCGGCGTTACCTGGACCCCCGAACAAGAAACCAGCTGGTGCAGTATCCGCATGGCTGGCAAGCCGAGGCGGAGCGATAGGCCGAAACCCCTCCGCGCCCCCGACCATATCGACCGGCGCAGCGGCAAAGGCCAGCACCAGCTCGTCGCCCATCGTGGTCGCCCGCACACGGGTCGCCGCCTCTTCGGCGCCGGGCACAAAACTCTTCAGACTGCCCGCCGCCAGCCCGGACGGGGCATAAGGCACCTCTTCCCGCGTCCACTTTGCCCCTGCGCCCCACACCTCTAGCGCCACCTGCTGGTCGCCGGCGCCGAGCAGGACTCGCTCCGGATCGACCGCTTTTAAATGCACTGGATTGAGTTTCCAGCCCATGGCCCCGCTGCCGGTCTCCGGCCCCAGCCCAGCGGCAAAATCCAGGCGCAGCGGCCGCCGCCTCGGGGATTGCAAGTGGATATCGGCCAGATCGCACGCCGTAGCGCTGCCCGGCTTCTGCACGCCTGAGCCAAAGGCCAGCGCGGTATTGGCGCGAATAAAAAAAGTCCGCGGCTCCTCGCGCGATTGCAAATCCTGCGAGTCCTTGTCCAACTCGCCAAAGAGGGCCGGATCGTCGCAGCGCCTTTTCTCGCCGTCCAGCGCGATTTCGATAAACGGCCGCCCGTCCCGGCGATTAAACCCTCCCCAGGCGATTTCCAGCTCATACCAGCGCCCCGCTTGCACCGTCCGGCCTTCGATTTCCACCGCCACCCGCGTATAGCGCTGCGACTGTACGGCAAAGGCCAATGTACCCTCTCGTAGAAAACCCAGAGAAAAATTATTGACCTGCGGGCCCAACAACCCCGCGTTGAAGAGCACCTGCGGTCGCCCCGCATCGACCGGCTGCCGCAGGCGAAAGCGCAGCCGCAACCGACCCGCTGACGGATTGAAGTACGGCTCGGCCGGATACTGCAGATAATCGCGGCCGTCTAACAGAGCCCCACCCCAGCATGGCATGACTTCCCTGATTTGCTCCATGGAGGGCGAGACTATTTCTTAATCGATAAGGAGTAGGCTCATGAAACAAAAACAACACAGCACTGAAGAGATCATCCGTATTTTGCGGCAGGTCGAAACGGATGAAACGATCGACTCGGTTTGCCGTGAACACAATGTTTCTAAAGCGACCTTCCACCGCTGGAAACGCAAATACGGCGATATGGACTTAGCCGATGCTAAACGGCTTAAAGAGCTTGAAAAAGAAAATGCAGAGCTCAAGAAGATGCTGGGCCAAAACAGGTAAGCCTGTCAGGGCGCTTCGTAATAGAGCGCGCAAAACGACATTCATACGACCTTAGCAACCCCGCCTAGCTCTTAAACCACTACGACAATATTAAGGACCTACGCCAATTATAGGTCCTTTTTTTATTTGGTAACGTCTTGGTAACGTCTTGGTGTGGAGACAATACCGTCGAGTCAATTTGTCGAGAACACAACATCTCCAAAGCGAGCTTTCATCGATGGCGTCGCAAATACAGCGACATGGATTTAGCCGATGCCCAACGGCTTAAAGAGCTAAAGAAAATGTTGGCCGAAACCCCAGGAGAGCCCGTCTCCCTAATTATGGACCAAGCCTGCAAAGTCCCTAAATTCTTGCTGTCGCGTTACTTCCTCTGTATACTTGCAAGAGGATAGAAATGCGTTTGTCCACAAGGTGATATATATGGCTGTAGTCGAAAATCTGCCTATAACAATCGACCAAGAAAAAGTCGCCGCGTTCTGTCGTGCACGAGGCATACGCCGTCTTAGTCTATTTGGCTCAGTATTGCGGGATGATTTCGATCCCAATCGAAGCGATGTTGATGTGTTAGTGGAGTTTTTACCGGATCAGGCACCGGGCTGGGAATTCTTTGTGTGGCACGAAGAATTGGGAGAGATCCTGGGCTACAAGGTAGATTTGTTTTCCGGGCTAAATCGATGGATAGAGCCCATGGTCCACCAAGAGGCGCTGTCGCTTTATGAGCAGTCATGATCATGGGGTTACATTGCGGCAGATCGGGGAATACGCCGGTAGGGCGCAGGAAATCTGTGCGGGCAAGACATTAGATGGTTTGATCTCCGACTGGCAAGCAACTCTAGCGCTGGAACGCGCACTGGAAATTCTCGGCGAAGCGGTAAAACGGCTGCCCGACGATCTGCGTACCCGTTATCCCCAAGTAGAATGGCGAGCCATCGCCGGGATGCGGGATCGACTCAGCCACGGCTACGACGCCATCAACCACGAGATTCTCTGGAAAGCAGTGCATGAGCGACTTCCAACCCTACAAGCAATAGTAGAACAAATGCTCAGAGATTTGACTAATGGCGCAAGCGAATGATGGCCATTAGCCCGGTAGAGGCAAAAGCAAGCGTCGAACGCATCAACGAAAAACTGGATCTCTACAGCAACCCTTTCAAAACGGTTAACCTACGCCAGTAT
>DQLG01000243.1 GCA_015660315.1 Candidatus Latescibacterota bacterium | reverse complement strand
TCGTTGGTGGCGCCTTTTATACGGGCGCGGTGCGTGTCGATAGCGTGGTCGACGGCTTGCTTTAGCGAGGCTGTCTCTGCGGCTGAAAAAAAGTTCTCGTAGCGGATATAGCCGTTTTGCTGGAAGAATTCTATGTCGTCGGATGTCGTTGGGTTGTCTGTAGTCATGGGGTCAAGATATTAATTTTTTTGCAGGAGATCAACCGGGAATATGAGACGTTGTCGTCACAGCTTTAACCGCTTGGAAATGTATTAAATGCTTAAGTTAGGTTTTCTCGCCTCGCATACCGGGTCAAATGTGCAGGCCATTGTCGAGGCGTGCAGAACGGGTGGACTAGACGCCGAGCCTTGTGTGGTGGTCAGCAATAATTCGCGCTCGGGTGTGTTGGAAAAGGCGCGGGAGCAGGGCATTGCCGCGTATCACTTGAGTGAGCGCACGCACCCCGGTGGATTGGACGAAATGATTTTGGCAACGATGCGGCGGCATGGGGTGGAGGTGGTATGTCTGGCCGGGTATATGAAGTCTTTGGGGCTGCGGATGCTAGCGGCTTATGGCGGGCGGATATTAAACGTGCACCCCTCGTTGCTGCCCAAATACGGCGGCCAGGGCATGTACGGGCTGCACGTGCACGAGGCAGTGTTGGCGGGCGGAGAAAGCGAAAGCGGGGCGACGATTCATCTAGTGGTTGGGGCATATGACGAGGGCCGGGTGTTGGCGCAGGAGCGGGTGCCGCTATTGTCGGGCGATACGCCGGCTGATTTGCAAGTTCGGGTGCTGGCGGTAGAGCATCGAATCTATGCGGCGACGCTGGCCAGGGTCGCCCGCGGCGAGATAGATTTAGGCTAGGCCCAACACCGAATCTAACGCGTTGCGCAGGGCGTTGTCGCGAATCAGCTTGACGCTATATTCGTCGGACTTGGTTAGTGTCAGGCGCTCCATTACCATGTTGGAGGAAGAAGCTGAGATAAAGATTGCCGGGGCCTTGGTGATGACGTCGATGCCGTCCACGTCGCGACGAGGTTGATATCGGGTTTGTAGCGCTCGGCAGTTTCAGCGCCTGATTCGCCTGCAAAGGTCAGAATCGCAGGATGCTATAGCCCATGCGTGGCAAGCGGTCCTGCAGGGCCATTGCCACGGGCGCCTCGTCCCCGACGATCAACGCCGTGATTTTATGTACTTCGTTCAGAGTGCCTACTCTTGTCGATATTCCATCTAACAGACTAACAGATGTGCAAACCGGCGCCGGGGGCCTTGACCCGGCAGATGCTGGCTAGGCTTGAAAGTAGGGTCATCACGCCGCTAACGCCCTGCATGGGGTTGGCGCGGCGGATGTCGATTTCTACGCCCCCGCCGCGCGCGCTGAGTTCGATCAGCGAAACATCGAGATCCGGGTCGGCAACGAGAATCGAGCGGGTCCGATCGAAGCCGATACCGGCCAGTGCAGTGGCGGCATGCGAGTTGACATTGCGCGGATAGTGGGTGCAGACGGCACGGGTCGGGCCGTTGTAGAGTACGGTTTCGCTTTTGATGTCCTCCTGACTATAGTCCGGGCTGTCGGAAAAATCGATGCTACCGGGCGGTTTCTTCATGGTGATGGTCACTTCGTCCCACAGGTCCCGACCCTCGCTAAGTGCGTCGAGGCCAATGACGGCGCCGTGCGGCACATAGAGGCGGGTGTCGTTTTGTTGTGCAGTGGCTAAGAGCGTGCGCTCAAGTTCAGCATCGGCCAAGCAGGTGAGCGAGAGCGGCATATAATCGGTGGTGCCGAGGAAGGCGGTGCCGTGTTGGCGGGTAATGTCGGGGTGGGCCAGTTCGACGACGAGATCAGGCGCGCGCGCGGCGAAGTCGGCAAGGTCGGTGAGCACGTGTTCACTTGCCAGGTCGGCAAGCCGGGCGGGTGAGCGGTTGTAGACGAAGGCGATATCCAGACCGAGTTTGGGCCGGGTCTGGATCTGCTCGTAGACGTAGGCGCCTAGGTAGCCGTGGCCGATAAGCCCGATGCGGGCCATGCGGAGCCTCCGGGGTTGAGGGTAGGCTCCTTTATATACTAAAATCTCGGGCTATGATCAATGCCCGCTTCGCCTGGCGCGGCGGCGGCCGAGGCGGTAATGGTATGGGTCGCCGAGCCGGGCGTGCAGGGCGTCGGCATCCATATCGCTATGGCGATGGACCCAATCGACCTCGTCGGCGAGGGTGCAGTCGAAGATGCCGGGGTCGTCGGCGCCGATGGCGAGCTTGACCTCGGAAGCTAGGAAGCGGTGGACCGGGTGCGCCTGGGCGTCGGGCACCGCGCCGATGCGCAAATTGGAGGTCGGGCAGGTCTCGATGACGACATCGAGTTCGGCCAGGCGGTTGAGCACGTAGTCCTGACGGTGGCGTATGCTTTCGAGTCGTTCGGAATCGTAGGCGCGTTGCACGAATTCGTCGCCGGGCGAGCCGGTGAAGTGCTGCATTTCTTTTTCGAGGGCTTTGACGTCGATGGGGACGCCAAATTTTTCGAGCGCCTCGCGATGGTTCAAGTCGTAGCGGATCTGGGCCAGACGCTCGCTGGCCGGTTCGCGTTCGTGGGCCTCGGCTTGGCGGGTGGTGGCGGTGGCTGGGTCGAGACCGAGCGCGGTGCAGTGGCCGAGGCGTATGGCACCCAACTCGGCAGCTTCGTGGCACCAGCGCACGGCGCTTTCGAGCGACTTATCGAAGTAGACCTCGCCGACGTGGTAGGCGACGTCGAGCGCACGGCCCGGACGCAGTTCGTTGTCGCGGCGCAAGCGCTGGAAAAAGGCGCGGGTGCTATCGGGCGGAAAACCTTCTTCAAAATGACAGAAGTCCAAACCGACAATCGTCGAGATGAGGTCTTCGTTGTCGTCGAGCAGGCGCTGTACGAGTTGGTAACATTCGCTGGGTGCCCAACGCGGCAGGCTGATCAGATAGCGGGCTTCGAAGTTGTCGTTGCAGGCTTCGTGGATGACGCGGGCGCTGCGTTTGTGGAATTCGATAAAGTCAACGGGGTTGCTGTGGTCATAAGGGGCCAGCGAGCGGTATTCGATATAGCGCAGGCCTTCTTTTTGATGGTGCGCGATAATACGCCGCCAGATTTCTTCCTGGCCGCCGTGCTGTGCCCACCAATGGCGGTAGACGCAGATGGCCATATTAAACTTGGCCTGAAAGCGTTCGAAGGAGCCGCCGTCTTCTGCGCCGTAGACATAATGGGCTTTGAGTTTTTCGAGGGATT
>DQLG01000571.1 GCA_015660315.1 Candidatus Latescibacterota bacterium | reverse complement strand
TGGCGCAGCTGCGCGTCGCGCGCCATCAGCTTGCGCCGCATTTCCTCCATCGTCTCGCCCAAGTAGCCGATTTCATCGTCGGACGAAGTCGCGACCTCTTGGTTCATATGGCCCAAACCGATCTCGCGCGCGGCCCGAACGAGTTTCTGGATCGGCCGCGTTAAGGTCCGGGCCAGCAACCAGGCAACGATAACGGTGAGTAAAGCCCCCAACCCAGCGAAAACCAATACCGACCGACCAAATACTCGGATCGTATCCATAAAAGCTGCACCGATTTCGACCCCCACCGCGGCGACAACTTCCCCCCCGGCGAAAATCGGCGCGTAGCCCGTCATATATGGCACATCGTCGTCATCGAAAAACAATACCGAATAGGCCGTATGCCCATTCCATACGCGTTGCAGTTCCCGCCGGTCAAAAAGCAGCTTCGGGTATTCTCGGCCAATCGGCATCAGGCCGTCGGTATCCAATAGCGAACGATGTTGGCGGTCGAAGACAAAAACATGTCGGGCTCCAACCCCTTGCTCTGCGCGTTGTAATTTACCCATCAAAGTCCGGTAGAGATTGGAGTGCTCGCGGCCCGGTCGCAGATAGCGTAGCACATCACCGGACAGGCTGGTACTGACCAACTTAGCCACAGAGACCAGGTGAATCCGCATCTGCCACTCCAAGCTACGGCGAGTCAACTCGAATAGCACCCACCCCGACATGCCCACCACGACCATGACCAGCAACACAAAACTCAATATGAGTTTGTGGCCGATACGAGTCCTCGGCTGGCCCATCCGTGGGCGTTCTCCGGGTATTTGTCTTGTTTTTGCAGATTGAACGAATTCGCGCATGCCACCCATAATTTATTGCCTTAAAATCAGATAGACAAGCGCTGCATAGCACCTTCGGCAACCCTGCCCCAAACGAGTCGACCCTCATTCGTAGGACCCCGATCATCGACAAAGGTTTCGCCAGCCCGCTTGCTCGCAACAAGCAATCAACCGCAGGTTGCATGCGACCGAAGAACGGCATCCCGTTGTCGTATCATTGCCCCCAAAATAACACGCCTTCGAGCCCAGTGCGCCACACCTGTCCCATTGGCTCCGCTAGTTAAACTATCCTATATTTTAACTAGCGGAGAAATTATAAACATGAAGCAAATAAAATCCATTCGCCGGCGCATCACCGCGTTAGCCCTCTGTAGCGGCTATATTCTGGCCAGTGGGTATTTGCTTGCACCGAATATAGAATATCCTACAGCCAACCAGGCCTGCTGCTCGGTAAACTCTATGGCCAGTGGATCTTGTTGCTGTTGCAAAACAACAATCGCACCACTTTCGACTTCTCCCTGCTGGATGCAGGCGCCTTGCAACTCCGCCCCACCAGATGCCGCCTTCTCCACGACCAGCGACAATAAACATTTGGCCACGACCTATACTATTGCCCCGGCCATCATAAACCCCTATCTCGCTAGTCGCGATGAGGCGCATGCACCCTATCGCCCGCACAATTATCCCATCGAAAAAATTCCCATCACAGCGGTCTGATTCCACACCGAGCCCATCGCTTTCCAGCGTGTAGGGCATTCGCTTCTTCGTGCTGGGCGAGTACATACCGTCCCACCGCTCTGGCCAAACACCATTCGGGGAATAACCGGCCCCGATTATACCTAAATGGAATAAGACACTATGGATCGCTGCATTCTATGGCTAGGCCTGGTCTGCTTTAGCGCGTTATCCTCACCCGCGACAGTGCAGGCAGACTGTGGCACCGCGACCTGCCCCCTAGATCTGAGCACAGTACACCAACACCCGTTCAGACTGCAAATCGCCTGCGAGCATATCGCCCAGGACCGCCTGCGCGCCGGTACAGACAAAGTTACCTTCGGACAAATAACCCGACCGGACCACGACGAAATAGAGACCATCAACCGCAATATGCTGTTGCGCCTCAATTATAATTTTACCGAGCGATTCTCGACCACTCTGAGCCTACCCATCGTCCAGCGCCAGCATGACCATATTGCGGTTGCCGGCCACGACCACGGCAAGCACAAGCATTCGACGACTGGGTTGCGCAAAGTCACAGCACTTAGTCAAGCACATCACGACGATGCCCAACGATGGGAATTTACCCGACCGGGCGATTTAACGCTTTGGTTTCGCTACACGCACAAAACCTCCTTAGCCGCCTCCATAGGGATCGGCGCACCAACTGGCCAGGTCGATTTTCGCAACGGTGCAGGAATTCTGGCCGAACCAGCACTCCAGCCAGGGCAAGGCGCCTGGGGCTTGACCCTCGAATCCATCCTACGAGCGCGAATCCCAACAAAGCCCACGGCCGAGCCGCTTATTCGTCAGTACTTCCTACCGAGTTAATAGCTTGGGTAACCGGGATTACCGCTTTGGCGACACATGGCTGTTCCACGCGGGCGGACATTATCCGATTGACGAACGCTTTGATCTATTGGGGCAGTTTGCCTGCACATGGGCCGACCGCGACGAGGCCGGCTCCACCGGTGAATACACCGACGCGACCGGCGGCACCCGGCTCTACTTCAGCCCAGGCCTGCGCTACCGGTTCGGCCGGTTAATCGCCCTTTACGGCTATTATCAATATCCCATCTACGAAGACTTGAACCAAGTACAACTCACCGCCGACCGCAACCTGCTTTTCGGCTTTGACTACCAAGTCGATTTATTTTAATAGGTACTTAATATGAAATTTGTATACCACGGACTCACCGCCTGTAGCCTCTTGCTCAATGCTTGCAGCAATTCTGACAGCGATCGAGGCGAGATCCATGTCAACTTTGACCACCTAATCGCAGGAGCGGAACTCGTCCCCTCGGAAATCCGCTACACAAATGCCGCCGGCAATGAGTACGCCATTACCCGACTGGAGTATATCGTCTCGGATATTGTCCTCGAAACCGCCGCCGGGAAACGAGTCGACTTGACCGGAACCCACTACCGCAACGCCTTCTCCAACGCGACCCGCAGCCTATCGGCGCACATACCCGGCGGAGAATATAGCGTTTTACATTTCACCTTCGGAATAGACGGCGGCAAAAACGAGACCGGCGCGTTGCCAAGTCTCGAACACTTCAATAATATGGCTTGGCCCTCGCCGATGGGAGGCGGGTATCACTATATGCGCATGGAGGGTCTTTTTCGCATCCCCGACGGCGAAGGATCTTTCCTCACCCACACCGGCCCCTCTGCAGGTGCCGACTTCTCCTTCGACGTCTCCCTTCCTTTGAACCTATCGGTCAACGGCGGCTCCTGGGAAATCACCATAGTCATGGACATCAACCAGTGGTATGACGCACCCACGGTATATGACTTCAATGATCGCGGAGGCATCATGGGCAATGCGGATGCGCAATTCACCCTGCAAGAAAATGGAAGCACCGCCTTCTCCATCTCTAACACCGGTCGCCACGACACACACGAGCATGAGGGCGAGGAAAACCACGAAGAAACAGCCGGCGAAGAGCAGAACCACGAAGAACATGCCGACGATTAAGCGATGAAGTATTGGCCGCTGACCCTATTGCTTTTGGGCGCTTGCAGTGGGGGAGACAAGGGCACTACCCCTGCCTCCCCGCACAATCCAACACCCTACGCCCTCGATGTGCCAGCGGGTTTTCCGCTACCAGAGATCCCCGCCAATAACCCGCTGACCATAGAGGGCGTCGAATTGGGTCGTCTACTCTTTACCGACCCCATCCTCTCCGTCGACAGCACAGTGGCCTGCGCCTCATGCCACCTGCGCGAATCCGCCTTTGCTGATGCCCGGCGCTTCAGCAAAGGCGTCAACGGCCTGACAAGCCGTAATTCGATGCCGCTTTTCAACCTGCTCTGGAGTCCATCCTTCTTCTGGGACGGTCGCAGTGCAAGCCTAGAAGATCAAGCGATCCACCCCGTGCAGAATCCCATCGAAATGGGCGAGGACTGGTCCACTGTCACCGCCAAACTCACCCGCCATCCCACCTATCCGCGCCTATTTGCACAGGCCTTCGGTGCAGATAAACCCATTGGGCAAAAGCTCGCCGTGCAAGCTATTGCCCAGTTTGAACGGACCTTGGTCTCGGCGGATACAAAATACGATCGATGGTTGGCCGGCACAGAGGAATTCACCCCAGAGGAAGAACGCGGGTTTCTGCTCTTTCACACCGAGCAAGCCGACTGCTTCCACTGCCATGTCGCCCCTCTTTTCACCGATAATCAGTTTCACAACAACGGGCTGGACCTCGACCCGGCCGATCCAGGGCTGGCGAGACAAACCGAGGGGCGGCTTGATCGTGGCAAATTCAAAACGCCATCGCTGCGCAATATTGAATACACCGCTCCCTATATGCACGATGGCCGTTTTCAAACATTGCAGGAAGTGATCGAACACTATAATTCCGGCTTTCATCGCAGCAATCTCACAGACCCTCTAATGCTTATTCGACCAGGATTAAACCTTAACATTAAAGAAAAACAATCACTTATAAGCTTTCTAAAAACACTCTCTGATCCCCAATTCAATAAACCATAGGCTGTAAATCGCCCATTACAGCCCAGGTCATTTGTAAACAATAGCTTATAATTCTATTTAATTTATATCTATCACTTAAGCGATAGAGCGAATATCAAGTATTTTATTTTTTCTTCAGGGCCAAAATTTGATTTCAAACCCTGTGTTTTATCTAGCTAAATATGCATTTTTTCCTTGATTCGGCTCCAGGATTTCGTATAATACAAGTCACAGTAAACACAATATCTTATTTACAATCAGGGCAGGTTCATTTTGCCTAGATCCTCCCCACCCCTCATAGAGAGAGGTTTTTAGTGGCTACGATTACCAAGAAAGACCTGGCCCGTTCGGTAGCCGATGCCATCGGATGCAAGAACAATTTGACACTGCAGATGGTCGATAGTCTTTTCGAGGCTATGCGGGAAACCCTTATTGAGGGCAACCGCATAGAAATCAGAGGCTTCGGCGTCCTCGAGGTTAAGAACACTAAACCCAAACCTGCCGCTCGCAATCCTCGCACTGGCGAAGTGGTCTATGTGCCCGCGCGTCGCAAAACGCATTTCAAGCCAGGCAAGCAACTCAAAGAAGCTCTGCACAATATCCGTCCGGAAAATTCGGCTGCAGATGCCGCGGCCGTTAGCTCTCCAACTCCAGCTCCAACTCCAGCTCCGGAAGCGACGCCATCTGCCACTAGTCAACCACAGGGCGGCTCCTGGTCTCAGTGATCAACCCGCAGGCCTTCTGTCCCAACTATACGAAAGCCGGCTCTTCGCGAGCCGGCTTTTATATTGCTTGTTTCTGTAGCGCTTCCTTCTTGATTACCCATACAAACGCCGAACCTATTGAAGCTCACGCATCGCGTAAGGTAGCAGCGCCCTATCTCCATATCGGCATCGATCCGCGAATTGAGCTACTTACCACGGTGCAGTTGCTCGGCCAATATCGCTACTTAACTCCCTATCGGGTCGACTACGCCCGCGATATAATCATCCACTTCTCAAAATATCAACATCATCAAGCAATATCCATTTTTCGCAACTTAAGTTCAGGACAAGGTTGGTCCGATATATACCCAACCGCGATGCTCTATCTTTCCGCTCCACCCGAGCTAGAAGTAACGGGTCCGATCCCCCCATATATTTATCACGCATTCGCTGGCCCGGAAAACTTTTTGCGCTTTGTCCAAGCGTTGCGTGATTTTGCCCATCAAACGCATTTTAATCGATTTTTCGCACGACAGGAACGTCTCTATATTCTAT